>SKZX01000063.1 GCA_007127175.1 Desulfobacterales bacterium | reverse complement strand
GCCGGGTTCCCCGGCATAGGAGCCCCTGAGCAGGATGCCGCGGACGCACTGCTCGAGCTCCCGGACATTGCCCGGCCACGGGTATTCGGGGCCGAGCCGGGCGTCAATGGCGTTTTGGACCATGTCTACAAGGTCTCCGGGAGGGTTCCCGATGAGCTTCTTCAAGGTCAGCCGTAGCAGTAGGGGCAACTCGTTTTTGTCCTCGGATAGGCGCAGGCGAAGGGTGGGCACCGTTATGACATCCGAACACAGGCGGTAGTAGAAGTCCTCCCTGAACAGGCCGCCGTCGCGGACCTGCTCCAGGGGGCGGTTGGTGGCCGCAATGACCCGCCCCTTGAAGCGGATTGTTTTGCGGCTGCCCACCGGGCTGAACATTCGCTCCTGAAGGACCTGGAGCAGCTTGACCTGCACCGGCCCGGATATTTCTCCGATTTCATCGAGCAGGATGGCGCCGTAAGGACTGCATTGCTCGAACACCCCGGGGGAGTCCTCGATTGCCCCGGTAAACGCCCCCTTTTTATGGCCGAAAAGGGCGGACTCGAGAAGCGTTTCCGGGAACTGGGAGAGGTTGATGGAAACAAAGGAGCGGGTAAAGCTTTCCACGAAGGATTTGCCGCGCCGGTCAAGGGGGATGTAGCCGGACCGGCCGATGGCCATGGCCGCGGTCCCTTTGCCGGTGCCGGTCTCCCCCAGTATCAGGGTCGAGAAATCCTCCATCCGGTCTTTGAGGTATTTGTCGTAAATGTCGATGTCATGGGTGAACACATTGTTCCAGAGCTTGAGCCGCAGGGTTTTCATGGATTCAGAACTCCCGATGAGGCTGCGGTCGATGAAATAGAACGCCCGCCGGATCTGGAAGCCCAAAGGAAGGTAATGCCTGAAATCCGCATCCGAGAACCCGCGCATGGCCATGGCGGAATACAGTTCGTTGTAGAAGGGGATTTTAAGCGGCGGCGGGTCGTTTTCCAGCTGCAGGAGAATAAGCTGGTCGAGCCGGTCCTTGAAGCGGTAAAACATCTCAAGGAGAAAGACCTTTTTCATCAAATCCCGGTCTTCCCCGGAAAAGGCGTCCAGAGAGCCCATGCGCCGGGACTCCAGGTTCGATATGCGGTCTTTCACCCGGGCCAGGAATTTTTCCGTGCGGTGTTTTCTTGTTGTGTCGACTGGTACGCCTGCGATTTGCGCTTCCAGTTCCCGTCTCCGGTCGCTGAACTGGTTGATGAAACCGGCGTGGGCGACCAGCCTGAAGAAATCCCGGTCATTGGCGTCTAAGGGTATAGGCATATTTTTGTGATGAGAAATGTTGTTGCCCCGGCGCCGGGTACAGACGCCGGATTATGTTTTTTTCCGGAAGCGCCTGCGGTCGACCCGGGAGACAGACTGGAAGTCTGTCCCCTGGGGGCCTCCCGAATCTTCAGCATCGGGCTCCGGGGATCATTGCCTGCGCGCCGGTGCGGTTAACCCGTTTCGGGGGCTTTTCCGGCCGAAAAAAGGGTTTTCAGCACGTCCTCTTTGCCGATGACGCCCACCAGGCGGTTGTTTTCGAGCACAGGCAGGGTGTGGAAATTTTTGCCCACCATGAGTTCGGCGATGGTCTCGAGGTCGGTGTCCGGCGCTACGGTGACCGGGTCTCTGGTCATGGCTTCGGCAACGGTCAGGGCGGCGATTTTGCTGACCTGTTTTTCAAGCTGCCGGGAGGAGGAAAGGGGTATGATGATGTCGAGCAGGGTGAAAACGCTGGGCAGCGGGAACTTTTTCTGCTGAAAGATCAGGTCGCTCTGGCACAGGATGCCCGTCAGCCGGCCTGCTTCATCCACGACGGGAGCGCCGTTGATGCCGTTGTCCAGAAGGACCCTGGCAGCCTGGATGATATCCGTTTCCGGCGACAGGGTAATCACCTCGGTGGTCATGATGTCTCTTGCAGTTGTCATCGGGTCTCCAAGTGGAAATGAATTTCAGTTGAATGCCTTAATGAATGTTATCTGAATGCTCATGCGGTGTCAAATTTTCAGGCGCCGTTTGTGCCCGGTTTTTTTCTTGAAATGGGGTACCGCATGATGGATACTGATTATAAATCCGATTTCGATAATTCCACCAATGAAGTCGGGTCGGAAGACACTTATGAGATGGATTCTATTACCAGTCGGATAATTTGATCCGCAATGCAAGGAGATTCATTATTATGATGATGAACGCCAGAGAATACGAAGAGAGCCTGCGCAAGCTCGACCTGGTGGTCTACATGTTCGGCCGGCGCGTTGAAAACCCGGTGGACGACCCCATCATACGGCCGTCCATGAACGCGGTGGCCAAAACCTATGAAATGGCGCACGACCCTGCTTTTTCTGAAATCATGACCGCCCGGTCGCACCTGAACGGTAAAACGATCAACCGCTTCACCCATATTCACCAGGGTACGGACGACCTGGTGAAAAAAACGAAGATGGGACGCCTGTTGGGTGCGCACACGGGGTGCTGCTTCCAGCGGTGTGTGGGCATGGACGCCTTGAACGCCCTTTCCATCGTCACCTTTGATATCGATCAGAAATTCGATACCGAATACCACCGGCGGTTTCTGAAATACCTGGCTTATGTCCAGGAAAACGACCTCACCTGCGACGGGGCCATGACCGACCCCAAGGGCGACCGGGGGCTTCCGCCCCACAAACAGCCGGACCCGGACATGTTCCTGAGGGTTGTCAAAGAAACCGGTGACGGCATCGTGGTGCGCGGCGCCAAGGCGCACCAGACCGGTGCGGTCAATTCCCACGAGATCATCGTCATGCCCACCATCGCCATGCGTGAAGCAGACCGGGACTATGCGGTGGCCTTTGCGCTGCCGTCCGACGCTATCGGCATCACCTATATCATGGGGCGCCAGTCGTGTGACACCCGGAAGGTTGAAAGCGATCTCATGGACACCGGCAACCCTGTTTTCGGCGGGCACGAGGCCCTGGTGGTGTTCGACGACGTGTTCGTCCCGTGGGAGCGGGTGTTTCTCTTCCGGGAATACGAATTCGCAGGACCCCTTGTGGAGCGTTTCGCCGCCTACCATCGCCAGAGCTATGCCTGCAAGTCAGGCGTTGGGGACGTGCTCATCGGCGCTGCCCAGACCATCGCGGAATACAACGGCGTGCAGAACGCCTCCCACGTGAAGGACAAGATCATTGAGATGAACCACCTGAACGAAACGCTTTTCTGCGGTTCGCTGGCATGCGCCGCGGAAGGGAAGCAAACGCCCTGCGGCACCTTTTGCGTGGACACCCTGCTGGCAAACGTGTCCAAGCAGAACGTGACCCGTTTTCCCTATGAAATCGCACGGCTGGCCCAGGACATCGCGGGCGGCCTGATGGTGACGCTGCCCTCGGCCGCGGATTTCAAATCGCCGGAAGTAGGAAAGTGGCTGGAAAAATACTATCGGGGGAATCCGGGTGTTTCAACGGAAAACCGTTTCCGCATCCTGCGGTTGATTGAAAATATTACATTGGGCGCCGCCGCTGTGGGCTACCTGACCGAATCCATGCACGGGGCAGGCTCCCCCCAAGCCCAGCGCATCATGATCGCCCGCCAGGCCTGCGTGCCGGAAAAGCAGGCGCTGGCGAAAAAGCTGTGCGGGATCTCCGATAGATAGTTTTAAGATGGGGTTTTGAAAATATAATTTGGAGATGCGATGATAAAAGTTGACGAAGCCTCTCCATTGTTCTAAAAATACCGGATATTCTGACATTCGATCTGACTTGAAATTTCGCATTTCAATTTTTTGTTAGAAAAATGTCACCACCTTGCGGCAACGGCATCCGGATTCGTTTCCAACCCGCTGTTTTCCATTTACGGCCTTGATATAAAACGGAAAACCGACAGCAATGGCATTCGAAAGAAATCGCATCGACCGGCGCGTGATAGACGACCTGAGAAATCGTTCCACCATGGGAATGTATTTTTACATGGCCATCACCGTTCTCGTGCTGCTGGTGGATGATTTCTATGAACGGCATCCCGTGTTTTCCATCATCTTTTTTTCCGTCATGATGGGTATCGCCGTTTTCCGGATCGGCCACTATTACCTGTTTGAAAAAGTCGATCAATGGAACCGGCGGGCCAACTACATCCTTTTTTTCACAAGCGTGTATGCGACGGCCATCGCCTGGGGCCTTGGGTTCGCATACTGCATGATTCAGCCGGACCAGTCCGCTATGACCAAGATGCTCATGCTGACATGCACCGCCGGGCTCGGGGCCGGCGGCATGGTGGCGTTTATCCCGGCGCGGGTGCTTTCCATAACCTACGTGTTTCTGATGGCTGCCCCGGCCATCATTGCCATGGGGTACCTGCGCATCGACCTGCCTTTTGTGTTCCTGTTCATCCTGTGGGTCTTCTACATGTCGATTATCGCTATCCGCGGCAACCGGGAATACTGGACCGCCCTTGAAAATGAGCACCTGCTCATGCTCAAGTCCGAAGAAATCGAGAAGATGAGCCGGAAAGACAGCCTGACGGGCCTATACAACCGCAAGCATTTTGACGACATCTTCCATATGCATTTCAAGACGGCTGCGCGCAGCGGCATCAACTTGTCGCTGATCATCGGCGATATCGATCATTTCAAACCGATTAACGACACCTATGGCCATCTGGCCGGCGACGCCTACCTGGCGAGCATTGCAAAAATACTTTCCGGCACGTTTCAGAGGGAAACGGATTTCATCGCCCGTTACGGGGGGGAGGAGTTCGTGATCCTGCTGCTGGACCAGGACATCAGTGAAACGCGCCGTCTGGTCGAGGAGGCCCGGCTTCAGATTGAAAAGCTGCGGTTTCAGTATTACAGCCACAGGATCCAGACCACCATGAGTTTCGGCATCGCCGCAGGCGTCCCCGGCCTGGATGACAACAGGGATAAATTGTTTGAAAAAGCGGACAAGGCCCTTTACCGGGCCAAGAGCACCGGGCGGAACAGGATTGTGGTGTATGATGAAGGGTAATACAAACTCAGTCTTTCAATAAATCCAGAAGATAGCCGCCATAGCTGTTCTTGTCCAGGGCCCGCCCCGCTTTTTCAAGATCGTTGTCAGAAAACCAGCCGTTGCGCCAGGCGATTTCCTCCAGGCAGGCGATCTTGAAGCCTTGCCGTTTTTCGATGGTTTCAACGAACTGGGCCGCTTCCAGCAGGCTCTCATGGGTGCCGGTGTCCAGCCAGGCAAAACCGCGGGTCAATTTTTCCAGGTGCAGGTCCCCGCGCTTCAGGTAGGCTTGGTTGACGCTGGTGATTTCCAGTTCCCCCCGGTCGGACGGCCTGACCTGCCGGGCAATGTCCACCACGTCGTTGTCGTAAAAGTACAGCCCGGTGACTGCAAAGCTGGAGCGGGGGTTTTTGGGCTTTTCCTCGATGGCGATGACCCGGTTGTCGCTGTCGAACTCCACCACGCCGAAACGGCCCGGGTCCTTGACCTGGTACCCGAAAATGGTTGCGCCGTGTTTCCTTGCTGCGGCCTGCCGGAGCTTGGGCGAAAAGTTCTGGCCGTAGAACACATTGTCGCCCAGCACCAGGCAGACGTTTTCCCGGCCGATAAAATCCGCGCCGATGAGGAATGCTTGGGCAAGGCCGTCCGGGTTCGGCTGTTCGGCATAGGAAAAATCAACACCGAACCGGCTGCCGTCGCCAAGCAGCCGCCTGTATGACGGCAGGTCTTCAGGGGTGGTGATGATCAGGATGTTGCGAATGCCCGCCAGCATCAGGACGGACAGCGGGTAATAGATCATGGGCTTGTCAAACACGGGCAGCAGTTGCTCGGATACGCCCATGGTGGTAGGGTACAGGCGCGTGCCGCAACCGCCGGCAAGTATAACCCCCCAGGTATTGATGCTTTCCGCTGCATGCTCCATCATTGGTCTTTTTCTCCAAAAAGATTGGTTATCCGGCAGGCGTGAACAATCCCAGCCGCTCCCGTTGATATGTGCCGTCCTGAACCCGGCG
>SKZX01000405.1 GCA_007127175.1 Desulfobacterales bacterium | reverse complement strand
GATATGACGTCCTGGACGTCGGATATGGAAAGCCCGTGGCGTGCGATGGCTTTTCTGTCGATGTCGATCTCAAGATACGGCTTTCCCACCACGCGGTCGGCGAAAACCGACGCCGGCCGGACGCCGGGAACCCTTCGGACCTGCTCTTCCAGGTCGGTGGCAAAGCGGTCGATGGTGTCCAGGTCCGGCCCGCTGATGCGGATGCCCATGTTGGCGCGCATGCCGGTCTGCAGCATGACCAGCCGGGTTTCAATGGGCTGCAGCTTCGGGGCGGAGGTCACCCCGGGCAAATCCGAGGCGCTGACGATTTCCTGCCAGATGTCGTCGGCCGATGTGATTTTGTCGCGCCATTGCCGGAAATAGCGTCCCCGGCGGTCCGGAATCAGCTCGCCTTCGGCGTCTCTTGCAAACGCCCCGTCCGGGGCCACCTTGAAGCGGATGCGCCTGCCCCGTTCGTCCGCCTTGTATTCCGGCTTGTATAGGATCACGTTTTCGAACATGGAAAGGGGGGCCGGGTCCAGGGCGGATTCCACCCGCCCGATTTTGCCGACCACGGTTTCGACTTCCGGGATGGAGGCGATGCGAAGATCCATGTCGCGCATCATTTCAAGGGTTTCTTCCATGCCGGCATGGGGCATGGTCGTGGGCATCAGCAGAAAGGACCCCTCGTCCAAAGTCGGCATGAACTCTGCGGAAAACCCCGGAAAGCGCTTGTCCATGGCCTGCCAGAAGCGGGTTTCCGTGACATCGATGCCAATGGTTTGCCCTGTTCTGTCCATGAAGCGAAACACCGTGTCATAGCCCTGCCATACGGTTATACCAAAAACAAACAGTAAAATTGGAACCACCAAATATTTTTTCCGATGCCGCATGATTGAAGCCAGGATCCGGGGGTAAAAAACCATGAACAGCTTGAACAGAAAAAAAAGGATGCCCACTGCAAGGAAAATGAAAACGAGGCTGAAGCCGACCGGGTTTTCGGGGCCGAGGGGAAGCCAGTTTCCGGCCAGCAGCCAGCCCACGGAAAGCAGGATAACGGCGTTGTTGACATAGATCGACCAGGGCTTGTACCGGGGCGACCACGCTGCCGCAAGGTTGCTTGCGGCCAGGAAAATGAGCGCGAAACCGGCCCATGCCATGAAGAAAACAGCGATATAAACCCCTGCGGCGGCCAAAAGGAAATTCCAGAACAGATGCCGGCTCGTTTTTCCAACGGTCCGTGTGAACAGCCAGTGGGCAAACGCGGGGATTAGGGTCAATACGATGATCAGCGCTGAAAACAGGATGAAGGTCTTGGTGAACGCTAAAGGGCCGAACATCCGCCCTTCCTGGGCTTCGAGCATGAAGATCGGCAGAAAGCTCACGATGGTGGTCATCAGCGCGGTCACAATGGCAGGCGCCACCTCTGATGCGGCCCGGTAGATGACCTCCATGCGGCTTTCCTCCGCAGGCGCGTCATCTAAATGCCTGAGCATGTTTTCGGTGAGGATGATGCCCATGTCCACCACCGTGCCGATGGAAATGGCGATGCCCGCGAGCGCCACCACGTTTGCATCCACGCCGACGGCGCGCATCAGGATAAAACTCATGAGCACGGCCAGGGGCAGCAGCGCAGAGATCAGGACTGACGCCCTCAGGTGCATCACCATGATGATGATAACAAGAATTGTGATCAGAATCTGCAGGGTCAGCGCTTCTTCCAGGGTGCCCAGGGTCTCGTGAATAAGCCCGCTTCGATCATAGAAGGGCACGATGGTTACCCTCGAAAGCGTCCCGTCGGTGAGTTCCTTGTGCGGGAGGCCGGCTGCGATGTTTTCGATCTCGGCCTTGACATTGCCGATCACCTCGAGGGGGTTTTCCCCGAAGCGGGCCACCACAACGCCGCCGACGGCCTCGGCGCCGGCTTTGTCCAGGGCGCCCCGCCGCTGGGCCGGTCCCATGCCGACGTGTGCCACGTCCCGGATGCGAATGGGAACGGTGTCCACGACGGCCACGACGCTTTCTTCGATATCTTCGACGCTCCGGATGTATCCCAGCCCCCGGACCACGTATTCGGCCCGGTTCATCTCGATGGTGCGCGCCCCCACGTCCCGGTTGCTCTTACGAACCGCGTCGGCGATCTGCATGACCGATACACCGGCTTCCACCATGGCATCGGGGTCTATGTCAACCTGGTACTCCCTGACAAAGCCCCCGATGCTGGCGACCTCTGCCACGCCTTTGACGGCGGAAAGGGCGTAGCGCACCTGGAAATCCTGGATCGACCGCAGCTCCTGGGGGTCCCAGCCGCCGGTGGGGTTCCCGTCGGGGTCCATCCCTTCCAGGGTGTACCAGAAAATCTGGCCCAGTGCCGTGGCGTCCGGCCCCAGCGCCGGCTGTACCCCTGCCGGCAGGAGGCCTTCGGGAAGGGCGTTGAGTTTCTCCAGTATCCGGGCTCGGCTCCAGTAGAATTCAACATGGTCTTCAAATATGATGTTGATGGCGGAAAACCCGAACATGGAATTGCTGCGGATTGTTTTCACCCCGGGGATGCCCAGAAGCGCCGTGGTAAGCGGATAGGTGATCTGGTCTTCGATGTCCCGGGGGGATTGGCCGACCCATTCGGTGAAAACGATCTGCTGGTTGTCGCCGATATCGGGTATGGCGTCCACCGGCACCGGGTTGCGCGGGAGAAGCGGGATGTCCCAGTCAAACGGGGAAGACACCAGGCCCCAGCCGAACAGCGCCAGAAACAGCAGCATGGCGATCAGCTTGTTTTCCAGAAAAAATCGTATGACGCGGTTGATAATAATGACTTTTCCCCTTTGTTTTCTAAACGGTCAGGACAGGGGTGCCGGTATGAAGGCGTTATGGAGACAAGACATTCACCGGGGCCGGTCCACTACAGACATGAGGAAAAGATATTTCCGCAAAGGGAATTTGGCAAATCAGGCGCATGTGAAGCTGCCAAAAGCAAGGTCATCGGTTCAATTTCAATTACCGTGGGGGGCGCCCCCCACGGTAATTGAAATTGAACCGATGACCTTGCTTTTGGCAGCTTCACATGCGCCTGATTTGCCAAATTCCCTTTGCGGAAATATCTTTTCCTCATGTCTGTAGTGGACCGGCCCCGGTGAATGTCTTGTCTCCATAACGCCTTCATACCGGCACCCCTGTCCTGACCGTTTAGAAAACAAAGGGGAAAAGTCATTATTATCAACCGCGTCATACGATTTTTTCTGGAAAACAAGCTGATCGCCATGCTGCTGTTTCTGGCGCTGTTCGGCTGGGGCCTGGTGTCTTCCCCGTTTGACTGGGACATCCCGCTTCTCCCGCGCAACCCGGTGCCGGTGGACGCCATACCCGATATCGGCGACAACCAGCAGATCGTTTTCACCGAATGGGTCGGCCAATCCCCCCGGGACATCGAAGACCAGATCACCTATCCGCTTACCACGGCGCTTCTGGGCATCCCCGGGGTGAAAACAATCCGCAGCAATTCCATGTTCGGGTTTTCCGCCATCAACATCATATTTGAAGACCATGTTGAATTCTACTGGAGCCGAGCCCGGATACTGGAGAAACTCAACGCCCTTCCCGAAGGCCTCCTGCCGGCAGGGGTACAGCCGGCGCTGGGGCCGGACGCCACGGCACTGGGCCAGATTTTCTGGTACACCCTGGAAGGGATGGACCCCGACGGGAACCCCACCGGCGGCTGGGACCCCCAGGAGCTGCGGTCGATCCAGGATTTCCAGGTGCGCTACGCCCTTTCCGCCGTCAAAGGCGTGGCAGAGGTCGCCAGCATCGGGGGCTTTGTCAGGGAGTACCAGGTTGACATAGACCCCGATGCCATGGTGGAAGCCGGTGTATCGGTCATGCAGATCGCCGACGCGGTTCGTAAGAGCAACCGGGACGTGGGGGCGCGCACCATCGAGATGAACCGGGCCGAATACGTGGTCCGGGGGCTGGGATACATCCGGAGCGTCGAAGATATCGAAGAAAGCGTCGTGGCCGTCGTGGACACCGTTCCCATTCGCATCCGGGACGTGGCACACGTCGGCATGGGACCGGCCCAGCGGCGGGGCGCCCTGGACAAAGCCGGCGCCGAGGCCGTCGGCGGCGTTGTGGTGGCCCGCTTCGGGGAAAACCCCCTCGAGGTGATCGGCAATGTCAAGGCCGAGATCGAAAACATCGCAGCCGGCCTCCCGCACAAGGAACTCACCGACGGGACGCTTTCGAGGGTAACCATCGTGCCCTTCTATGATCGAAGCGGGCTTATTCACGAGACCCTGGGCACCCTGGAAGAAGCGCTGACCCTGCAGATTCTGATCACAATTCTTGTTATCATCATCATGGTGATGCACCTGAGGGCGTCAGTCCTGATCTCTGCGCTGCTGCCCCTGGCCGTGCTCATGAGTTTTATCCTGATGCGCGCCGTCGGCGTGGATGCAAACGTGGTGGCGCTCGCGGGCATCGCCATTTCCATCGGCACGGTGGTGGACATGGGCATCATCCTCACCGAAAACATGCTCAGGCATTTAGATGACGCGCCTGCGGAGGAAAGCCGCATGGAGGTCATCTACCGGGCCGCATCAGAGGTGGCGCCTGCCATTGTGACCGCGCTGATGACCACCATCGTGAGCTTTCTGCCGATCTTCATGCTCGAAGCCCAGGAAGGGCGGATGTTCGGCCCTTTAGCGTTCACCAAGACCTTCATCCTGTTTTCAGCGCTGATCATCGTATTGACCCTAATCCCCGCGTTTGCCCACTGGCTGTTCACACGGACCGTTGGAAAAACGAGCCGGCATCTGTTCTGGAATTTCCTTTTGGCCGCCGCAGGGGTTTATATCGCTGTTTTCTTCATGGCATGGGCCGGTTTCGCGCTCATTTTCCTGGCCGCAAGCAACCTTGCGGCAGCGTGGTCGCCCCGGTACAAGCCCTGGTCGATCTATGTCAACAACGCCGTTATCCTGCTTTCCGTGGGCTGGCTGCTGGCCGGAAACTGGCTTCCCCTCGGCCCCGAAAACCCGGTCGGCTTCAGCCTCGTTTTCATTTTCCTTGCAGTGGGCATCCTTTTTTTTCTGTTCAAGCTGTTCATGGTTTTTTACCCCCGGATCCTGGCTTCAATCATGCGGCATCGGAAAAAATATTTGGTGGTTCCAATTTTACTGTTTGTTTTTGGTATAACCGTATGGCAGGGCTATGACACGGTGTTTCGCTTCATGGACAGAACAGGGCAAACCATTGGCATCGATGTCACGGAAACCCGCTTCTGGCAGGCCATGGACAAGCGCTTTCCGGGGTTTTCCGCAGAGTTCATGCCGACTTTGGACGAGGGGTCCTTTCTGCTGATGCCCACGACCATGCCCCATGCCGGCATGGAAGAAACCCTTGAAATGATGCGCGACATGGATCTTCGCATCGCCTCCATCCCGGAAGTCGAAACCGTGGTCGGCAAAATCGGGCGGGTGGAATCCGCCCTGGACCCGGCCCCCCTTTCCATGTTCGAAAACGTGATCCTATACAAGCCGGAATACAAGGCGGACGAACGGGGCAGGCGCATCCGCTTCAAGGTGGCCCCGGACGGGGCGTTTGCAAGAGACGCCGAAGGCGAGCTGATTCCGGACCGCCGGGGACGCTATTTCCGGCAATGGCGCGACAAAATCACATCGGCCGACGACATCTGGCAGGAAATCGTCAGCGCCTCGGATTTGCCCGGGGTGACCTCCGCCCCGAAGCTGCAGCCCATTGAAACCCGGCTGGTCATGCTGCAGACCGGCATGCGCGCCAACATGGGCATCCGCATCAGCGGGCCGGACCTGGACACCATCGACCGCTTTGCCACCGACCTGGAAGAGCAGGTCCGAAGGGTTCCCGGCGTCCGGCCGGCGTCGGTTTTCGCCGACCGCGTGGTGGGAAAGCCGTATCTTGAGATCGACATCGACAGAAAAGCCATCGCACGCCACGGGCTTTCCATATCCGACGTCCAGGACGTCATATC
>SKZX01000041.1 GCA_007127175.1 Desulfobacterales bacterium | reverse complement strand
CAACCATCTTTAAAAGTGAAGAATCCCGCATTTCATACGATATCAGCCTGGCCAAATCAAAGCTCGCCGAACTGGATTCCGACATCGACATCTCCGGATTCAAGGGGAAAATCCGGCATGAATATTTTGAAATCCTGGTTCAGAAAGCCATGGATTTCGGCATGGAAAAACACGAGGCGGAACGCTACATAAAAATTTACTGCCAACGGAAAAACTGGACCATCGAACAGCCGGCAGGAAAAAAACGCCGTGTCCTGCTTTTTGTATCGGCCATTGTCATCGTCATTGTCGCGGTATCTGTCATTGGATTCTTTTACATGAACCACAGGCATGACCAGGCCCTGAAAAAGGAATATTCGGAATTAATCGCCCGGGTGGAGAGGACGGACAATCCCGATGAACAAGTGGCCATGCTCAGGGCATACATCACGGCAAACCAGGCGAAAACCGATTATGCGGCTTATGTTGATGACGCCCGCAGGCATCTGGATTTAAGCGTCTCGGCGATTGCAGAAAAGCGGTACCTCGAAACATCAGATCGCGTTTCCGAATTGATCGGTGAGGAATCGTTTGATGCCGCGCGGTCCCATTTAGACCAATACCTCAAAACCAACCCGCCGGCGCCATTTGCCGAAAGGGCGCGCCGGCAAATGGTTGAAATTGAGTCCCTGGCAGAACAAAACGATTTTGAAAAACTCTCCCGCACCATCATCGAAGCCGGCACTGCCGAAAAGATAAACGCCATAACCCACTTCATGGAAAAATACCCCGAGGGTGAAAAAACCGCCGAGGCCAGGGGGCTGCTGGATGAGATGAGCAGCGAATACTATTTTTTTGTCAAAAACGCCATTGAGACAGCGGAAGAAAATGAAAACTGGACCCGGGCCGCAGAGTTGGCCCAGCGCTACATCGAGATTTACGACAACAGCCATGCAGACCGGTTGAAGCCGGAGCGCGACCGTTTCAGGAGCAACCTCCGAAATCAGCGCCTTTTTCAATCGCTGAAGCAAAAAGCCGCCGGTTTCGGGGATGATTATGCCCGCGCCTCAGGCGTGTACACCGATTTCCTCAACGCTTACCCCAACACACCGATCAAAAGCAGAATTACTGAGGAAATGGACAGGCTGAACCATCTTGCACGGCAGGCAGCAATAGAAAGGGCTGAAAGCCGGTTGACAGAAATGATCAAAGCATCCGGCGGCAGGTTTATGGAAAAGGGCAAGGGGGTGTTCGTAGACACTGAAACCGGGTTGATGTGGACACTTCTCGATTCAGGCATTACCGGCATTCAGCGCTGCATGACCTTTGACCAGGCCATAAAATTTACCGAAAGCCATTCTGCCGGCGGGTTTTCAGACTGGCGGCTTCCAACTGCAGCCGAGCTGATGGGGTTATATGGAAAAAACCCGTCTTTCCCGGTTGCTGAAGAAAAATGGTACTGGTCTTCAAACAGCTACTCAGGCTATTCTGACGGATGGTACAGGATCGTAGATACCATTGATGTTTTTGCCGACAAAAGGCCTGCACAATCAAGACGGGATTCGCGTGAATGCGGGGCGGTCCGGGCGGTTCGCAGTCAATAATCGGTTATGGCCACGGCCATTATGCCGGGCTCATCAAAAACCGCCCGGTGGAGTATTCGGATAGCAGGATCAAGGAACGCCTCTTCATTTGAAGCAAGGATTTTTTCGAGATCGCTCCGGTCCCTGGGATCGGATATTCTCATGGATTCTTCTTTCAGCGCCGTTTTCAGCTCTTCCAGGTCCGTCGCAGCCCTGAATATTCGCGCAAGCGAAACGCGAAGTATCGATGTGCGCGGAACACCAAGGCCATCCATTGCTTTTCTGAACATTTTCGAATCCACAGATTCAAACACTTCGACGACTTTCTGAAGATCCGCCTCCCTTCCGGCAGATTTATTTTCCGGTTCGACCACGCTGTCCCCGGCGCTTGCACCATCAGGCGTTTCATCCGGGTTGCCGGAAAGCTCCTCATCGCCCATAAAAAGCCGTGCGTAATAATAATAGTCGCCTGAAATACACCTTGAAAATTTGAAGTCCTCCACATCCGATGCGCCGCCCAGTCCCTCCCGGAGCTTTTCACTGACATCACCGATAATCCAGCTTCGTTCCGCTGCATCTTCAACATACAGTTTCAAACGGGCGCGCAGCTTGTTCGCATCGAATCTGAGAGTGTAAATGTCGACATCGATATTGTAATCCAGCTTCAACCGGATTCCCTGGCTGATCCCCTTGACGGTGCACCCCCGGGAGCGCAGCGCCTTCATGATCGTTTTGATTTTCGGGTCAAATTTGCTCGACATAGCGCTAATAATTTTCCAGGCCCGGCAACCACAAATAATAAAAACCGCTTAAATTCCGGAGCATCTGCTGGGGCAGGCCCAGGTCGATGATGGGTGGCACCTTGGGCCCGGCATGCATCAAAACGGGGTTATAAATGTTGTCATTGGCAAAATGGGAACGCCGATACACAACCACCTTGCAGTCCGGATGCAATCCGGCAAGCGATTTTGCCTTGTCCACGGCATCGGTGATATAACCGACGTCGTCGATCATTCCGGCCGCCTTTGCCTCCCCGGCGAGAAAAATCCTTGCGGTCCGGATATCATTGACGGCCTCATCGGTGAGGTCGCGATGTTTTTTGATCTTTTGGATGAACCGGTCGCCAAGGGCATCGATCAGGGATTGAAACAAAACATCCTCGCTCTCCGTACTGGACCGAAGGATTGATCCCATATCCTTGTATTCCCCGGATGCATCGACTTTTACATCCACACCGATTTTGTTCATCAGTTCCCGGATGTTGGGCCGTACGAAAATGACACCGATCGAACCGGTAACCGTGGTCGGATGCGCGATGATATAATCGGCCGGGAGGGCGATGTAATACCCCCCCGATGCAGCGACGTTCATCATGGAAACCACCACTTTAATACCGGTTTCCTCCTTGAACTTGAGGATCTCATAATAAAGGATGTCGCTTGCGGTCACACTGCCGCCGACCGAATCGATTTTCAAAAGCACGGCCCCCACCTCGGGGTCACGGCGTATAAGGTCGAGCTGGGAAACCACTTCCTGGATCATTCCCGGCTTGCTTCTGAGCATACGGTCTTCTGGTTCATCCGAAATAATGCCCTTGATTGGGATCACCGCCACCTTGCCTTTTTGGGAACCTGAAAGCCGGTATTCATTCAGGGGGTCCGATGGTTCGGTAAAAAGCGTGACCCGCGGAGAAATACATCCACTCAGTAAAACACAGACCAGCACAGACAAAAACAGTGAAAAAAATCGATTCACGCTTCACCTCCCCATTGAACGGGCATGATACAGGCCCGAAAAAGAATATTTGCGATATTGTCACCTGTTCATTTATACTATTTTTATGGCCATGATCAAGCAGATTGTCAGCGTCCGAACGGGCTTTCATGCCGGCCATGCCCGCAATGACCTGAAAATCCATAAATTTAGAAGAAACGTGTCTTCCAGTGAAGCAAATGGATGAAACACCCATCAATGTATTATTCCTGGAACCGTTTTACGGCGGTTCCCACAAGGCCTTTGCAGACGGTTTACGCCTGCATTCGGGCCACCGGGTCACACTGCTGCACATGCCCGCAAGGTTCTGGAAATGGCGCATGCGCGGCGCCGCCCTGCATTTTTTCCAGGCGGTGAAAAATTCTGGACAATACCAGCTGATCATCATGTCCGGGCTGATGAGTGCGTCTGATTTCAAGGCGATGGCCGGGGCGGCGTGTCCACCCGTACTGGTCTATTTCCACGAAAACCAGTTCTCCTACCCGCTTTCAGCGGGAGAGCGTATGGATTACCAGTTCGGATTTACGGATATCACAACCGCGCTGGCGGCCGACCGGATTCTTTTCAATTCCCGGACCCACATGCACATGTTTTTCAAGTTTATGGGGCAGTTTTTACACAAGATGCCCGATTTCAGGCCAAACTGGGCCGTTGATGCCATACGGGAAAAAGCGTTTGTCTGCCACCCGGGATGCGACATCACACCCCCTGCCCAATCAACACCTTTGCAGACGGAGCCGCCGCTGGTCATATGGAACCACCGGTGGGAGCATGACAAGGACCCGGAATCCTTTTTCAGGGCCATGGCGGAAGTTTACAGCCGGGGAATAAATTTCAGGCTCGCCGTCCTGGGAGAAACCTTCGAAAAACATCCCCCGGTTTTCAGTACGGCAAAAAAACAGTTCAACAGGCAGCTATCGGCTTTCGGCTATGAGCCGGACAGGGAGCTCTACCTGCAATGGCTTCGGCAGGGGAGTGTTGCCGTAAGTACCGCAAAACAGGAAAATTTCGGGATCTCCATTGTGGAAGCCGCAGCATGCGGCTGCCTGCCCCTTGTTCCGGGTCGCCTGTCTTATCCCGAAATCATCCCTGAGGCCTTCCATGAAACATGCATTTACGCCTCCCATGAACAACTGGTGGAAAAACTCAGCCAGCGCCTGAGCAACCCCGGTGCTTTTGACCGGCAGCGCAAAATGCTGGCAGCCGATATGGTCAGCCGGTATTCATGGGAGCACCGGATCGATGAATTTGACCGGCATATCAGGGACACGGCATTCATAAAAGAAAAGGGCCGCCCCCGATAACAACGACAGGGATGACCCTTTTTCACTGTGAACCCGCTTATTTCATCCCAACATCCACCCGCTCCTCGATTAAGCGCCCGATCACGCTTTCATCGGCGATGGTGGAGGTATCCCCGAGCTCATCCGTTTTGCCGGCGGCGATTTTCTTGAGAATCCGGCGCATGATCTTTCCGCTCCGGGTCTTGGGCAGGCCCTCGGTAAACTGAATCACATCCGGCGTGGCAATGGGGCCGATTTCCGTTCGTACCTGGAGGACAAGCGCTTTTTTCAACTCATCGGAAGGCGCAACCCCTGCCTTGAGGATGACAAACGCGTATATCCCCTGCCCCTTGATATCGTGGGGGAAGCCGACCACGGCGGCCTCGGCGACACTCTTATGCAGAACAAGTGCGGATTCCAGCTCAGCCGTGCCCAGGCGATGGCCGGACACATTGAGCACGTCGTCAATCCGGCCGATAATCCAGTAATACCCGTCTTCGTCGCACCTGGCCGCATCACCGGTAAAATACATGCCCGGCGCCTGGCTGAAATAAGTCTCCCGGAACCGTTCATGGTCGCCATAAACCGTTCTCGCTATTCCGGGCCACGGCTTTCTGATGCAAAGCAGGCCTTCCTCGTTGGGGAACCGGACGGGTTGGCCGGTATCGTCAATAATGACCGGATCGACCCCGAAAAACGGGAACTGGCAGGACCCCGGCTTGTTGGCGCCCGCCGCCGGCAGGGGGGTCAGCATATGGCCGCCGGTTTCGGTCTGCCACCAGGTATCGATGACCGGGCACCGGCCGCCGCCGACATTATGGTAATACCAGCGCCATGCTTCCGGGTTGATGGGCTCCCCCACTGTCCCGATGAGGGTCAACGATGACAGGTCGTGTTTTTGAGTGTATTGGTCCCCTTCCCGCGCCAAAGCCCGTATGGCGGTGGGGGCCGTGTAGAACTTGCTGACCCGGTATTTTTCAACCACCGCCCAGAACCGGTAGAAATCCGGGTAACTGGGAACGCCCTCGAACATCACGCTGGTGAGCCCGTTGGCCAGGGGGCCGTAAACGATATAGGAGTGCCCGGTAATCCAACCGATGTCGGCCGTGCACCAGAAGATTTCGTCCTCCCTGAGGTCGAAGACCAGCTTCGTTGTCATGGCCACATACAGGAGGTATCCGCCGTTGGTGTGAACAACGCCCTTGGGCTGGCCGGTGCTGCCGCTGGTGTAGAGGATGAAAAGCGGGTCCTCCGCGTCCATTGATTCCGGCTCGACAAAGGCATCCGCAGGAACCTGCGCCATGGCTTCATGCCACCACAGCTCTTTTTCAGGATCAAGGGTGATGCCCGAACCCGTTCGATCATAAACGATCACCTTCTCCACCCCGGGGCATTTT
>SKZX01000361.1 GCA_007127175.1 Desulfobacterales bacterium | reverse complement strand
TGATACGCCCCAAAAACATGGAAACCACCGTGCTGGGTGCGGCCTATGCGGCCGGTCTGGCAACGGGTTTCTGGAAGGATTTCTCGGAATTGAAGCTGCACTGGGGTAAGGATCGCACCTGGACCCCGGCCATGTCTGCGGAAAAGCGGGACGCGCTTTACAAGGGATGGAAAAAAGCCATCGTCAAAAGCTGCTGTTGAATCGGGGGTTCTACTCTGTTGAACGGGATATGTTGCTGAATTTGAAAATAATTTCATCCGGCCCGTTCATCTGGAGTTGTTTGCGGATGACATGTTCAATGTAGACCGGGTCGTTTTTGAGCCGGTTAACAGTGTTATAGAGGTCGTTGTTGTCTTTTTCTATGGATGCGTTCAGGGCTTTGAGTTGCTCGAGTTCAGCCCGCATTTGCTGAAGGTGCAGAAAACCGTTGTCCCCGAAAACAATGAGGCCCGCGTATATGAAAAAGACGGCCACGATTGCACTGAACGCGGCTTTGGCGAATATCTGCCCGTCCGGTTTCGGTTTTTCTTTTTGTTTATCCATCGCCTGCTCGCTCGTGGACATGGCTCATGGCTTTCTCACGATATGCGCAACGGCTCTCAATTCGTTTCTCTGCAGCACCAGAGAGGCTGCCAGGTAGATCGCTCCTCCCGCTACAATGGCGCAAATAACGTAGAAAAGCAAGTAAAAACCCGATCCCTGGCAGTCCGGCGGAAATCGCTTCAAGAAAAATAGCAGAACTGCGCCCATAACAAGGGAACTTACCAGGGACCGGGCCGCGGTTACAACAATATTTTTCCAGGCCAGACCGCCGATACGGCTTTTAAGCGCCTGTGTGAGCAAAGCGAAATTGATAATGGATGCAAGAGATGTTGCCAGGGCCAGGCCGCCGTGGGCCATGGGGCCCATGAGGGCAATGCCCAGCAGGATGTTGGCGATAATCGACAGGGTTGCCATCTTGACCGGTGTTTTTGTGTCCTGGAGGGCATAAAAAGTCGATACAACGATTCTGACGGCGGAAAAGGCGCAAAGCCCGACGGCATAGTATAAAAGGGCGTATGCCGTCATGTGAATGCTTGCCGCATCGAACGCTCCCCTGCCGAAGAGCAGGGCGATTATCGGCTCTTTCAGAACGATCAGCCCTATGGTGGAGGGAATCGTGACAAAAAAGACAAACCGCATGGCAAATGCAAACGTGTTTTCAAGGGCTGCAAAATCTTTTGCAGCCGCCTGCCTGGAGAGGCTCGGCAGCACCGCCACGGATGTGGAAATGGCAAAAATTCCAAGCGGAAACTGTACGAGCCGGTCGGCATAGTAAAGGTATGAAACGCTTCCTTCGGGAAGCAGGGATGCCAGCATCGTTCCAACAAGGATATTGACCTGGTAAACGGCGGCACCGAAAACCGCCGGTCCCATGAGATAAGCGACTTTTTTGATCCCCGGGTGATAGAGCGGGGCGGATTCCCAGAAACGGAAACCTTTTCTGGTCAGGAAAGGGAATTGCAGCATCAGTTGAAGAACGCCGCCGATGATGACGCCGGCGGCAAGGCCGTATACCGGGGTCACCATCATGGGGGCAATCACCAGCGCACCGGTTATAATCCCGATATTGAGGAGCACCGGGGCAAAGGCAGGTGCCGCAAAATGCCCCATGGTATTGAGTATGCCCATGGCAAGTGCCACCAGGCAGATAAAGAAGACATAGGGAAACATGATGCGCGTCAATGTGACGGTGATGTCATAGGCGTCACCGGTGAACCCCGGTGCGACGATGTAGACCAGAATGGGCGCCCCGGCCACACCGGCAATGGTGACGATCGCGAGCACGGCAGAGAGCGTCCGGATGGCGGAGCGCGCCATCTCAAACGCTTCATTCCGGCCGAAGTTTTCCAGGTATTCAGCAAACACGGGGATAAAGGCAAGGGTCAGCGTCCCTTCCGCAAGCAGACGGCGCAGCAGGTTGGGAATCCGGAAAGCGACAAAAAAGGCATCTGAGAGCTTGCCTGCGCCAAAAAACCATGCCAGGATCATGTCCCGTACAAAGCCTAATATGCGGCTGGCAAGCGTGCCGATTCCGATAATGCCGGCCGCACGCGTCACTTTCTGGTTTTCATTCATCCGATGCCTGTCCGGAGCGGGAATATTTTTACAGGAATTGAAGCTGATAACGTCTTACCGGTACACTTTCATCTTGACAATACAAAAACATTCAGGTATCAGAAAGTTTTATATTTTTCCATACACGCATTCAGTAAAATAAATATTCATCAAGGAGTGTTACCATTGGCAAATCACAAGTCCGCGATCAAGCGTATTGCCCAGAGCGAAAAAAAACGGCTCCGTAACCGGATCGTCAAAACCCGCGTCAAGAATGCCGTAAAAAAGGTCAGTGCCGCCCTTCAAACCGGGGAAAGTCCGACAGCTCAACTTACGGAAGCCCAGTCCCTGATCGACAAAGCAGCCAAGAAGGGCGTCCTCCATAAAAGGACAGCCGCAAGAAAGATTTCCCGTCTCGCCTCAAAGGTCAACCGGACGGCCGCATAATAGCCTTGCAATCAGGGCCTTTAAACCGGTTGAACGCCCGTAAGACCTGAATTGACGCGGCTAAAACCGGTCCGTCATTCTGATAAATATCCGCTGGGCCAGCTTTCCCGAAAGGTCGGCCACAGCGGTTTTTTTGTTCTGCTCGGTCCGTATCTTTTCATCTGAGACCGTGTAATCCGACGATGCATCGATCCCTTTGGCGGACCACAATATTTTCCCGCCGGGGGTGCTCAGGGTAACGTCGACCACGATGGTAATCTCCCGTTCAGTGGTGGTAAATGCCGAGCGGTGAGATATGGATCGTATTCTGGCCGTGCGTATCACGCCTGAGAGCACCGCTTCGGCCTCATCCCTTCCCGTAACCGAGATGCCCGGATTTCTGTTGAATTCGTTTATGACGTCATTGGTGATGATGCTTTCGATGCCGGTCTCACCGGATCGGTTTTCAAAGATGTCGATGGCAATGCGCTGGATGTTTCCCGGCATCTCCCCTGCTCCGGAAAACCGGTAGCCGCATCCGTTGAAGGCAAGGAGCATCAGGAGCCCCAATGCAATTAAAGCGTAAGCGGGGCGGGTGGCATAAGCTGCTTTCATATCGATCAATGGCGTTGTTCCGGGGCGTGTTTTCCTGTCGACCCGAAAGGCGGAATTGAATTCCGTCCTTTGGAGGTTACAGTACAATATTCACCAACTTGTTTTTTGCCAGTATAACCTTCCTGATATTTTTTCCCTCGATGAACCGGGCGACGTTGGGGTCCTTGAGCGCCAGCGCCTTGATGGTCTCTTCATCCGCATCAGCATCTATTTCAAAGCGGCCCCGCAGTTTCCCGTTGACCTGGACAACAATCAGGCGGGTGTCCGAAACAAGACAGTCCTCCCGGAATCCGGGCCAGTCATGGTTGCTGAGCGATCCGGGCGCGTTCCCCAGGGCTTCCCATATTTCCTCGGTAATATGAGGGACGATGGGGGACAGGAGAACGGCTGCGGCATCGAGTGCAAATCGCATGACGGCGTCCATATCCGGGTCGTCCGCCGCCGGATCAATCACGTTCAACTGGTTGGCAAGTTCCATGACGGCGCTGATCGCGGTGTTGAAGTGAAAGCGCTGTTCGATATCATCGGTAACTTTCTTGATGGTCTGGTGTGCCTTGATGTAAACTTCCCGGGCATGCTCCGGAAGGCCCGCCGGATGGCCGGTATACGGCGCCTGATCCTGCAGACGTTCTGCCCAACGGGCGCAGAGCCGCCATATCCGGTTCAGAAAGCGGAACGCGCCCTCCACGCCCTGTTCGCTCCATTCCAGGTCGCGTTCGGGCGGTGCGGCAAACAGGCAGAACAGCCGGACCGTGTCCGCCCCGTAGGTTTCAACGAGCGCATTGGGGTCGATGACATTCTTTTTGGATTTGCTCATCTTTTCGACCCTGCCGATCTCAGCGGGTTCACCGCATTTTGAACAGTGGGGCGTTTCCCCAACGTACCGGGTCTCTTCAGGGTATAGATAACCGTGGGTCTGGCATCGAACCGTTTCCTTGCACACCATGCCCTGGGTGAGCAGGCGGGTGAACGGCTCCTTGAAGTCAACGAGCCCCATATCGTGGAGGACGCGCGTGAAATAGCGCGAGTAAAGCAGGTGCATCACCGCATGCTCCACGCCGCCGATATACTGATCGACAGGCATCCAGTATTTTACGGCATCCGTGTCGAAAATGCCCGTGTCATGCTTCGGGCTGCAGTAGCGCTCGAAATACCACGAAGACTCCACGAAAGTGTCCATGGTATCGGTTTCCCGCCGTCCCGGTGCGCCGCATGACGGGCATGATGCCTTGACGAATGATTCGAGCGTGCCCAGGGGGGATTGGCCGCCTTCCAGCAGATCGGCATCTTCCGGGAGAACGACCGGCAGGTCTTCTTCAGGAACCGGCACCGTGCCGCATTTTTCACAGTGAATGATGGGGATAGGCGCACCCCAATAGCGCTGCCGGGATATACCCCAGTCCCTTATCCGGTAATTGATGGAGCGGCTTCCCATGCCGTTTTTTTCAAAATAATCGATAATGGCAGCTTTTCCGGGAACATTGTCCATCCCGTTGAAATCGCCGGAATTGATCATGACCCCGTCCCCGGTGTAGGCTTCGGTTTGTGCGACCCCGGTTTCCGCCGCATCTTCCGGCTTGATCACCACGACGATATCGAGCCCGTATTTTTTGGCGAATTCGAAATCCCGCTGATCGTGTGCCGGGACCGACATGACGGCACCGGTGCCGTATTCCATGAGGGCAAAATTGGCGATATATATGGGCATGCGGCGGCCGTTGACCGGGTTGACGCACCATGCGCCGATAAAAACCCCCTCTTTTTCATGGCTGTCCAGGATGCGCTCGGCATGGCTTTCCCGCGACATGCGTGAAACGAATTCGGCAACCGCACCCTGCTGGTCTGTTCCTTTGGACAACTGCTCCACCAGGGGGTGTTCCGGGGCCAGGCACATGAACGTTGCGCCGAAGATGGTGTCTGGCCGCGTTGTAAAGACCCGTATGGCGGCGTCGGTACCGGCAACGGGGAAATCGATTTCCGCCCCCGTGCTTTTGCCGATCCAGTTTTTCTGCATGGTGGTGACCTTTTCCGGCCAACCCGTCAGCCGGTCGCAGTATTCAAGCAGGTCTTCTGCATAGTCCGTGATTTTGAAAAACCACTGCCACAGCTTTTTCTGTCTCACCGCATCCCCGCATCGCCAGCAGTCGCCGGCTTCCACCTGCTCGTTGGCCAGCACGGTCTGGCAGCGGTCGCACCAGTTGACAAAGGACTCCTTGCGCTGGACCATGTCTTTTTTAAACATCCTGACAAAAAGCCACTGCTCCCACCGGTAATAGTCCGGGGTGCAGGTCGCGATCTCCCGGTCCCAGTCGTAGCTGAACCCCAGCTGCTTGAGTTCCCTGCGCATGGCGGTGATGTTGTCGTAAGTCCATCTTGCCGGGTGGGTGTTGTTGGCGATAGCGGCATTTTCGGCGGGCATGCCGAACGCGTCCCATCCCATGGGGTGCAGCACGTTATAGCCGCACATGCGTTTGTAACGGGCAACGACATCGCCGATGGTATAATTGCGCACGTGGCCGATGTGAATGCGCCCGGAAGGATAGGGAAACATTTCCAGCAGGTAATATTTTTCTTTGGCCGGGTCGGCCGCCACGGCATATGCTTTTGTTTCTTCCCAAAAGGACTGCCAGCGATTTTCAATTTTTCCTGGGTGGTATTTCTGGTCCATGTTTAACAGCCGTTTCGTTAGTGTTCATTGGCAATGTTGACGGCTCCGTAAATGTGGCCTTTGCCGCCTGAGTGTTTTTCATGCCACAGTCCGCAGGAAATATCAAGATAACAGGTTAACCCTTCATGCCAGAAAAGGTTTGACTTGTCACCATCAATTTCATATTACCATTTATTTAAAACATATCGTAAATTCTTGAACTTATCATTACATTCAGCCCTGAATTCCAGCAAAGGCAAAAGAATATGGCAAGCAAAAT
>SKZX01000091.1 GCA_007127175.1 Desulfobacterales bacterium | reverse complement strand
GATGCCCGGATATTGGTCAGCTTTTTTTCCTTGCAGGGATTGACGTTGATGTCCATTTCCCGGTTGTGCTCCCCGAGGATCATGCCCTCGTAGCAGGGTTCGCCGGGTCCGATAAAAAGCTAGCCCCGCGGTTCCATGTTGAACAGGGCGTAGGCAACGGCGCTTCCCTGCCGGTCAGCGATAATGGAGCCTGTAAAACGTGACGGGAAATCGCCGCGGAAGACATCATAACCGGCGAAACCGGCGTTCATGATGCCCGTCCCGCGTGTGTCGGTAAGGAATTCGTCCCGGTAGCCGATAAGCGACCGTGACGGCACGGAAAAGGACATCCGTATCCGGCCGGTGCCGTTGTTGACAAGGTCGGTCATTTTGCCCTTCCGGATGGAGAGCTTCTCCGTTACCACGCCGAGGTAGTTTTCTCCGCAGTCAATATAAAGGTCTTCAATGGGTTCCTGCCTGACGCCGTCTTTGTATTTAAAAATGACCTCGGGCCGCCCCACGCAGAACTCGAATCCTTCCCGCCGCATGGTTTCAATCAGGATGGCAAGTTGAAACTCCCCCCTGCCTTTTACCACAAAACGGTCGCGGCTGTCGGCGTCCTCCATTCGGATGGCCACGTTCATGAGGGTTTCCTTGACAAGCCGTTCCCGGATCCTTGTGGACTGAACGAATTTCCCATCTTTGCCGCTGAAGGGAGAATCATTGGTGGTAAACATCATGGAGATGGTCGGCTCGTCCACGTTGATGCGGTCGAGGGCTCTCGGCGATTCGGCGGTGCAGATGGTATCCCCGATGGTGACATCATCGATGCCGGAGAGAATCACGATATCTCCTGGATCGGCTGATTCCACCGGCTGCAGGAAGGCACCCCGGTATCCCTGGAGACGGGTGACCTTGAGGGGAATAGCGCGGTTTTCACGGTTAATGCAGACAAGGCGGTCATTTGCGCCGATGCGGCCGTTTCTGACCTTGCCAATGGCCAGCCGTCCCAGGTAGTCGGAGTAGCCCAGGTCCGAAACAAGCATCTGAAAGGGCGCATCCGGGTCATATGCAGGCGGCGGGATTTCAGACAGGATGGTATTGAAAAGAATATTCAGATCTTTTGAGTTTTCGTTTAGCTCCTTTTTCGCGATGCCGTCCCGGCCTATGGCATAAAGGACGGGAAAGTCGAGCTGTGCATCGGTAGCACCGAGGTCGATAAAAAGATCGTAGATTTTGTCGAGAACAACATCCGGGCGGGCGTCCCCGCGATCGATCTTGTTGATGATCACGATTGCGGGAAGACCGGCCTCGAGGGTTTTCTTCAGGACGAACCGCGTCTGGGGCAGGGGGCCTTCAGAAGCGTCCACAAGGAGGAGCGCCCCGTCCGCCATGGAAAGCGCACGCTCCACTTCTCCTCCGAAATCCGCATGCCCAGGGGTATCAATTATATTGATGCGCACGTCCTTCCAGACAACCGAGCAGTTTTTTGCGGCAATGGTAATGCCGCGCTCCCGCTCCAAATCCAGGCTATCCATGATGCGTTCATCGACTTTCTGGTCCGCACGGAAAATACCGCTCTGCCGGAACATGGCATCCACCAGGGTGGTCTTGCCGTGGTCCACGTGTGCGATGATGGCGATGTTTCTGATGCTGTCGTTTCTGCTTTTGCGAATCAAGGGCGGATGTTCCTCTCCAGGATAAATGGATGGCAATATAACTGTTTTTGAATGAAATACAAGGTTTTTTTCTGGCACGTCTTTGTTTGTGATGGGAAAACAGGAAAGTGGGTTTGCGAAACCCCTGAAGCGGGTTTACTCTTAGCCAATAAATGAAACCCTTTTATTCAATCATCGAAAAGGAGGTCTATGATGGCAAAGATTCTGGTTCTGTATTACAGCATGTACGGACACGTAGAGACAATGGCGAACGCGGTGGCCGAAGGGGTCAGGCAGGTCGACGGCGTTGATGTCGTGGTCAAGCGGGTGCCTGATCTGATGACGGAAGAAGCCTTGCGCGATGCAGGTGCCAAGGTCGACCAGGCGCCCCCTGTTGCCACCGTGGACGAACTGGCCGACTACGATGGAATCATCTTCGGTTCGCCGACCCGGTTTGGAAACATGTGCGCGCAGATGCGGAATTTCCTCGATCAGACCGGAAAACAATGGATGAGCGGGGCATTGGTCGGAAAAGTGGGCAGCGTGTTCACCTCCACGGCAACCCAGCACGGCGGCCAAGAGACCACCATTACATCGTTTCACCATACATTGATCCATCATGGCATGGTTATCGTCGGCGTTCCCTACGCGTGCAAGGCGCTGCTGAACATGGACGAAATAACGGGGGGATCGCCTTACGGCGCCGGCACGCTTGCCAACACGGACGGCAGCCGGCAGCCATCGGAAAATGAACTGCTTATCGCCCGGCATCAGGGGGAGCATGTTGCCAAAATTACGAAAAAACTGGCCTGAGCCTGAAAACCGCCGCTAATTTGTCCAGAAAAACAGATTAGGAAGCGCGTTTTTGGCATTACCGCACTCAAAGCTTGAAAAACCCCAGGGAATGAAATAAGGAGACAATATCGGAATCGCTGGTTCCGAATAGCTTTAAAAAGAGGAATCAGCGGCTCCGGTCAATGGTTTGCGATTTTTTTGATGGTGTTTTCCTCCCTGGGAGGCCTTAGGATCTATGAAAAATATCCTGGTGATCACCGGCAACGAGCAGGCGGCGGCTGACATCCGGGCTGTGTTTAATGGCCCCGGACATGCCCAGGGCGTTTCAAGCCTTGATGGGGCCCTTCGCTCCCGTTCAAAAATACGCCATGACCTGGTGTTTGTGGCCTTTGACGCGATATTCGGCGCCCCGGGCAAGCCGGGTATCCGGGATGTCGTAAGGGTATTGAAGGACCGTTACCCGGGCGCTGAAATCGTTCTTATCGCATCTTCCGAGGATATCCCAAATGCCGTGGAAGGGGTCAAGGCCGGTGCCTCCACCTACATCAACCATCCCATCAATGCGGCGGAGATCCGATTGGTGGTCGACGCTCTCGATGAAAAGGCCATCATCCGCTCCGAGCTCGATTACCTCCGGGACCGGTTCTGGCATTCCGATGTGATGGATCTGGTGCGTACTGAAAACCAGGCCATGCGTCAGGTCTATCAGAAGATCCGGGCGGTTGCCGCGACGCGGGCCACGGTTTTGCTCTCAGGGGAGACCGGCACGGGCAAAGGCGTCCTCGCCCGCTTGATTCACAGCCACAGCAACCGTCAAAATGAGCGCTTTATCGCTGTTCATTGCGGGGCCATTCCCGATACCCTGGTTGAAAGCGAATTGTTCGGCCATGAAAAAGGGGCTTTTACCGGCGCGTCCAGGAGAAAGCTGGGAAAATTCGAGATCGCAAGGGGCGGGACCATCTTTCTTGATGAAATCGGCACCATATCGAATGCCGTTCAAATCAAGCTGCTTCAGGTGCTTCAGGATGGTGAGTTTTCAAGGGTGGGCGGAGAGGATATCCTTTTTGCCAATGCCCGTATTATTGCCGCAACCAACCTTGATTTGAAAAAAATGACGGAAACCGGTGATTTCCGGAAAGACCTCTTTTACCGGCTCAACGTCTTCCCCATCGAGGCGCCCCCGCTCAGGGATCGTATTGAAGATATCCCGCTGCTGGCGGAAACCTTTTTAAGCCGCCTGAACCGGGAGTTTCAGAAATCCATAAAAACCATCCATGCGGATGTGGTTTCCGCGATGCAGGCATATGATTGGCCCGGCAATATCCGCGAGTTGGAAAACCTCATGGAGCGCGCCTATATTCTCGAAACATCACCGGTGCTGACGCCCTCAGGGTTCCCGGCAGAGCTTTTCACTGAATGCTCGCGCGAAAACCAGACTCTAATGGACGCTTCACTCAATCTCTCCGAAGCCCGACGGCGGACGGTTGAGTCCTTTGAGCGCCGCTACATCGAATCCCTTCTTGCCGGTCATCACGGACGAATCGGCAGCGCCGCGGAAGCGGCCGGCATCAGTTCCCGTCAGCTCAACAAGCTCATGTCCCGCTACCGAATCCGCAAGGAAACATACAAAAACTGAACCGCCGCCGCCCGGTCATGCCTTTCAGTTTTTTGCGTCCTTATACTTCCTTATTGTCTCCGCTTCCATGGCAATGGGAACACAGAATTCCAGTTCTTGCGGTGCTAAGTCTAAATATATAATGTTTTCTATGTATTATATTTTGACGGCTTCGTAAAAGTCCAATATCTGCGTTGTGAGCAATTTCTGAAGAATCTCACGTACGCATAAGTACTATCAATTCTACAAAAATTGCTCGCGCCTGGATCTTGAACTTTTTACAAAGCCGTCTGAAAACGACTTTTTACGAGGCCATCATATTTTGGAACAAAATTTGCTTATGACAAGGCGGTGACCACATGAATTATACCCGGCGAGGTGTTGTTGAAAAAAAGCAAAAGCACCATAACGGTTCTTGGAATTGTCGTGCCCGTTGATTGGGACAGGGAGGGGCGTGTTTTGTCCTTCGCCGTTTCCACATATGAAGAGAAGGAATTTTTGATTGATATCAAATCCCAGCCCGGCAGGGCTTTGGTAACGATGCCCCAGCAGAAAATGAGAATCACGGGCACCATCGGAAAGGGCAGGGGGAACCAACGGATCCTGAAGGTTGTTTCTTTTGAGCCGGTTTAGCCTGCAACCGCGTCCAGGATGGAGTGCGCCTGGATATCGCCATAACTTTTCGGAACGAGTTGCTGAGAAGGGCCGCCATAAAAGCCTCGAGCGCTACCGAATTCCTTGCGGTGGTAAAAACAGTCGAGCAGTCGTGAATTATGGTTGCGGCAAGCCCGCTGAAGGATGTAAGGTATCCGCTGATGGTTGAAATCACAACTTTTTCAGCGTAAAAAGACGATATGACATGGCGTTTCATCCGAACATACCCTTTAATGAGTTGCCGCTGCTGCCGCCGGAAAAAGACGTTGTGACCCCTCCGGTGCAGGAAAAGGCGGCCGCAGCCCACCGTGCACTTGCCGATCTCAAAAACCTGGGGCATACCATGGGGCCGCATTCCTTTTTGATGAATGCGCTGATGCTTCCTGAAGCAAAAGACAGCTCAGAGATTGAAAATATCTTTACCTCCCATGATGCCGTTTTCAGGGCTGCAGCGCTGGGCCACAATGACACCGACCCGTCAACCCGTGAGGTCCTCAGGTACTACCAGGCATTTACGGATGCGTGCCTTGCCTTTGAAAGGCACCCTTTTATTTCAACCGAAGGGTATGTTAAAATCGTTCAGACAATCAAGAACGACGCGTCTGATGTACGGCGTGCACCCGGCGCCAGAATTATTGATTTTTCAGCCGGCAAAATTGTTTACGCGCCACCTGAAGGGGAATCCGTCATACGGGAAAAACTGGTCAACCTTGAACATTTCATCCATGCGGAAGACGGCCTTGACCCGCTTCTCAGGCTGCCCCTGGTCCATTACCAGTTTGAAGCCATCCACCCCTTTCCTGATGGAAATGGTCGAACGGGGCGCATCCTCAACATCCTGTTTCTCATGCTGCATGGCCTGCTGGACTACCCCGGTTTATATCTCAGCCGCTATATCCTCAAAAAGGAAAGGGATTATTACCGATTGCTCCATGATGTCAGCGAGTACGGGGCGTGGGAGCCGTGGATGCTTTACATGCTGAGCGCTGTGGAAGAAACCGCCCTCTATACCCTCGACCGGGTCTTGGCCATTCACCATTTAATGGGCGATGCAATGAAAATCGCCAGAAAAGAAATACCACGGGATTTGTATTCCGATGCACTGGTTTCGGCCTTGTTCCGACAGCCCTATACACGGGAAAGGGCCAGTTCTATAATTGATGCCGGTATCACCAGGCCGGTGGACGCTGAAGAGTGCCTTGGGGCGTTGGCGCGGATCGGGGTAGTCAAGTGCGTCAAACAGGATAACGAAAAGCTGTATTTCAATGAAAGCCTGTTTGAATTGCTCGTTCAATAATGCTTGCGCTCTCATAGGTGTTCTTTTTTCGAAATTGGATTGTTTTTTCCGTTTATCCGCCTGAAGCTGCCGGCAACCTTCTTG
>SKZX01000356.1 GCA_007127175.1 Desulfobacterales bacterium | reverse complement strand
GTCCCGTCTTCCGCAAAGGCCGGCTCGGCCATAAATATCAAAAACAGCCCTGAAAACAGAAGGCTTATTTGAAATAAACGTCGACAAATTTTATTCATGTGCCAGCCTCCGATCCAGCGCCTTTTCCATAATGACCCTTGAGACCCGCTCGGACTCCTCGGCCAGATGCTGGCTGACTTCCGCTATCTGCCGCCGCACCTCCTGTCGGGTTTCCGCGCTCAGCTTCTCAATATCGGCGTTGACCTCCGCAAAAAGCGCGTCCGCCTGTTTTGCCGCTTCTTTTTCAAGCTGATGCTGGAGGGAAAAGGCTTCATCCTTGACTTTCTTCGTCTCGGATTCGATCTTGAAAAAAATCTCCTCGAGATCCGCCTCAGCCGTTGCGATATCCTTTTTCATCTGCTCGATCTTCCGGTCCCGCTCCGCCATCATGTCCTGGAGCGGGTGGTACATCAGTCGGCTGATCAGCATCATGAAAATCAGAAACGATGCCACCTGTGCGAAAAGGGTCGCATTGATGGATATCAGCGCGACTGCTCTGGTAATTTCAATTTCCATGGCCTGAATTCCGTATTGGATTCCGTATGTTGATCATGACACAAATGTGACCCGGGGCGCGTCCGCAGACCCGTCTGCCCGGCCACATGAAAAAACGGCGATGCCGCATTTCCGTTTAGACAACAAAAATCAACAGCATGGCAATAACGAGAGAATAAATACCCGTCGATTCGGCAACGGCCTGCCCGACCAGCATGGTACGGGTCAACAGGGCCGCTTCACTGGGGTTTTTCCCAATGGCCTCACATGCCTTGGCACCAACCATTCCCTGGCCCACACCCGGGCCGATAGCGCCGAGGCCCATGGCAATACCGGCACCGATATATGTCGCCGCTACGATCAGATCTGCACCTTCGATACCCATTTTCTTCCTCCTGAATGTTTTATAAAACTGCTAAACCACAAAGAGCAAAACAAGCGCGATGACCATTGAATAAATCGCCGTCGACTGCGCAACCGCCTGGGCAACAAGCATCATTCGCATGAGAAGGCCGGCGTTTTCTTCATTTCTGGCCACCCAGTTAACCGCTGAAGCGGCAGTAATCCCATTTCCGAATCCGGGGCCGAGACCGCCGAGCCCCATGCAGATACCCGCTGCCAGCAGCGCCATGGCCGGCGCCAGGGCTACCGCTTCCGGGTGCCCTTTGAACAGCAGGATGAAACTTACAAGAAGTCCGAATATACATGGCGTCTGGGCCACCGCCTGTCCCACCAGCATGGTGGTCGTGACAATGCCCGCCGTCCTGGGCTGACGCGCAATACCTTCGCAGCTCGCGCCTGCGGCCATGCCGCCGCCCCACCCCGAACCGATCGCCGCGATCCCCGTGCTCAAACCGGCACCGAGAAAGGCGGCCCAGTAGGGGTTGAACGGCACGTCGCCAAAATTGACGAACATCAGCATCAGCGCCACGACCATGGCGAAAATAGCCGGGGTCTGACATACGGCCGCACCGACAAGCATACTCGTTGTCAAAATACCCTGGGCTTCGGGCTGGATGCCGATCCCCCGGCAGGCGGCCCCCCCCGGGTGCCCGGAGCCCGCGCCGGAGCCGATGGCCCCGAACCCCATGCACAGCCCTGCACCCAGCAATGCCATGGCTTTTATCGGTTCTGGATCGCCGAAATTGATGAAGAGGAGCATGAGCGCAATAACCATGGCCAGAATCGCCGGGGTCTGCGATACGGCCGCGCCGATCAGCATGACGGTCGTCAGGTTGGTGGAAAGTTTGGGCTGGCGGGTCAGGGCCTTGCAGGTTTCTCCCCCCGGGAAGCCGGAACCGATGCCGGACCCGATGCCGCCCAGGCCCATACAGATCCCACCGGCAAGCAGCGCGGCGGCCTTGACGATGGTCGGTTCCCCGAAATTCAGGAAAATCAGCATCAGCGACACCACCATGGCCAGGATCGCCGGCGTCTGGCACACGGCCTGCCCGATGAGCATGACCGTGGTCATCCGGTTCAGGACTTCTGGATCACGGGTTTTTACGAGGGCCATACAGGCCTGCCCCGCCGGAAAACCCGACCCCAAACCCGAACCGAAAGCCCCGAGCCCCATGCAGGCGCCCGCCGCCACCAGGGCGGCCGCTTTCAGAAGCGTCGGCTCCGGTACGTTTACAAAAACGAGCAGCACAGCCACCACGAGAGCGAAGATGCCAGCCGATTCGGCCACTGCCTGCCCAACAAGCATCGTCCGCGTAATGTTAGAGGCATTTTCCGGCTGTTCCGATATGGCCATATCCGCATTGGCCGCTGTATACCCTTGGCCAAGGGCCGCCCCGATGGCGCCGAAACCAATGGCCATGCCACCGCCGATATACGCTGCAAATTGCGTCAGTGTTTGAGTATCAATATCCATTTTATTCGACCTGTACCGCTATATAGACAATTGTCAGCATGGTGAATACGAAAGCCTGGATCGACCCGATGAACAGGCTGAAAAAGGCATATAAAAACGGGGGGAGGACCAGGCTGTAAGTCAGGTAGGAAACCACCAGGATAATGATGGAGCCGCCCATCATGTTGCCGAACAACCTGAAGGAAATGGAAATCACTTTTGCCAGTTCACCGATGAGGTTCATGGGCATCATGAAGGCGATGGGTTCGAAATAGTTCTTGATGTACCCCTTGAACCCTTTTGAGCGGATGCCGGCGTAATGCGCCAGGAAAAACCCCATGAACCCCAGACCCAGGGTGGTGTTCAAATCGGTGGTCGGCTCCGACATGTGGGGAAGGGCCCCGATCCAGTTGGAGAAAAGCAGAAACATGAACAAGGCCACCACCAGCGGGGCATAGATTTTCGCCTTTTCCTTGCCCAAAGCGCTCTCCGTCAGGGAATAGAATTGGCTGATGATGAGCTCCCCCACAACCTGCAGGGTGTGGGGCAGGATGTGACGCTGCCGGGTGGCCATGTACCCGAAGAAAAGCAGCAGGGCGATTACGATCCATGTCATCCCGATGACGCTGAGATTGAAATGGAAGGCGTGATCGCCCACTCTCACGATCATTTGATAAATGCCGCCGATTTCATCCATTACAATTGTTTCCCGATCTGTTGATAACCCGAATTGTTCAAACCCGATCCCTTAACTCTGCCCGGGCACCACCATTTTCCGCAGTGCATCCGCCAGTATTACCGCCTGTACCATGAAAAGCCCGACGATGGCCGTCACCACATGGAACTTGTCGTAGTTCAGCGCGACCACAACGGGAACCGCCAGAAAACCGAAGCGCATCAAGACCAGGAGCAGGGCCGCGATGGTACTGGCGCGCCTCGTCTTTTGCATTCTGAGCTGTATGGACATTCCCATCAGCACAAAATTGATGATGCTGAAAAGAGTTCCCAGTATCAGCCCCCTGGCCAATTCGCGGTGGCCCGCAAAAATCAGGACCATGGCGACCATGATGGCAATGAACAGTGCTGCCGGGCAATACTTTTTCCGAAGGTCCCTGACAGCATCCATCCTTACTCGTCTTTATCCTTGCGCTTGTCTTTCAACATGTCCATAATCTGCCGGTACACGGTCACACCGCCGCCGGCAATGCCCAGAAAAATGCCGATCACGAGAAACAACCCCTTCGTACCAAGCCATTTATCCAGGTACATGCCGATAAAAAAGCAGAACAGGATGCTTCCTGCCATGGTAAGGCCAAGTTGCATGACCAGGGCGAAATTTTCAGTCCAGTCCCGGTTTTTATCGTAATTGAAAAACGGTTTTTTTTTGTTATCGTCCGACAAGGCTTCCGCCCCTTGAGCAAACCGGCCAAACCGCTTTGCTTCTAATAAAATAAGCGGCACGAAGTCAACCTTTTTTTCGCTTCAGAACCCGCCCCCTAATGGCTTCCGCCCGCCTGCCGCATTCCCCCTGACCGGTTTTTTTCCCCTGACCGATTTTTTTTCAAGGACGAACCGTGTCATGGCCATGCATTGCCGGTCATGCGAAATAATAAGAGGATAGACCTACTTCATCATTGCTGCGAAGTCAACGTTAAATTTTGAACCCATGCGAAACAAGCTGAATCAAAACAAAACCTGCTGGTTTCCGATGTTTTCAGCACCCCCCCTGTTTTCTTATGCCACACAGCTTTCGGGTCCCGGGAAACCTTCAATGGGTGACGGTTTCCCGGAAACCTGAAAGCCCTTCTTTTCAGGGGTTTTACCGGCCTACCCGGCATTCAGACCGCTTAAAGCTCCATGTAGATCACGGTCCGGGCCTGGGGCATGTCTTCCAACTGGGCAAGGACGCCTTTGTCAAGGGGGGTATCCGTCCTCAGAAAAACGATGTTCCTGCCGCCCTCGGATTCCTGTCCCACGGTCATGCGGGAAATATTGATGTTGTTGTTTCCGAGAACCGTTCCGATATTGCCGATCTCTCCGGGGATATCCATGTTGTGGATCAGGGTGAGATAGCCTTCCGGGCGCATTTCCAGGCGGAAATCGTTGATCTTGACCACGCGGGGGTCCTTTTTGCCGAATACGGTTCCGGCGACGGTACTCTCCCCCTGATCGGCCTTCACGGTCACCGACAGAAGATTGATGAATTCCTCCGCGTTCTCGGCGCTCGATTCCAGGATTTTGATCCCCATTTCCTTGGCCAGATATCGTGCATTGACGGTATTGACATCGTCGATGACCAGTGGCTCCAGCAGACCGCATATGACCGCCGTGGTGACCGGGGAAAGGTCAATATCTCCAAAGTCGCCGTTAAAGGCGACCTCGACCTCCCGGATATGCCCCTTGACCAGCTGCCCCTGCATGCACCCGAGGCGGTCGGCAAGCCGCATATACGGATCGAGTTCCTCGAGCAGTTCACCGGATACCGAAGTCACGTTCACGGAATTGGTGATGGTTTCATTTTTCAGATAATCGATGATCTGGTTGGCGATGGCGACCGCCACGTTGGTCTGGGCTTCGGCAGTGGACGCACCCAGGTGGGGCGTGACAATCACGTTGTCAAGGGAAAGCAGGGGATGGTCCGCGGGCGGCGGTTCAACGGCAAACACATCCATTGCCGCGCCGGCCACCTTCCCGAGCGTCAGCGCCTCGTAGAGGGATTCCTCGTCTACAATGCCCCCGCGGGCGCAGTTGACGAGCATGACCCCGTGCTTCATTTTTGCGAAGGCATCCTTGTCAATCATGTTGGCCGTTTTCTTGATTTTAGGGACATGTATGGTGATGTAGTCCGCCATTTCATAGAGCGCGTCCAGGCTGACGCTCTCGCAGCCGGCTTTCTGGATTTTTTCAGGCGTGACCACCGGGTCGTAGACGACCACCTTCATCTTCAGCCCGCGTGCACGGCTGGCCACCACCGACCCGATCTTCCCGAACCCGATGACCCCCAGGGTCTTGTTCATGATTTCCCGGCCCTGGAGCTTTTTTTTGTCCCAGCGGCCGTCTTTGAGCGAGGAAGTTCCCTGGGGAATGTTCCGGGTCAGGGCCATCATCATGGCGATGGCATGCTCTGCCGTTGTAACGACATTTCCGCCCGGCGTGTTCATGACTAAAATGCCCCGCTTGGTAGCGGCAGCCACGTCGATGTTGTCCACGCCGATGCCCGCCCGTCCGATCACCTTCAGGTTTTCCGCCGATTCCAGAAGGTCCTCGGTGACCTTAGTGGCGCTCCGTATGGCAAGCCCATGATATTCTCCGATAATTTCCTTCAACGCCTCCGGGGTCAGATCGGTTTTCACGTCCACTTCAATCTCCGGATCCATTTCGAAAATCTTGATTCCGGCATCCCCCAGCTTGTCACTGACCAGTACCTTGTATGTCATTTTTCCATCCTCCGTTTTAATCGCACCGGCATGCGAATTCACACGTGTGCCGGGCATTCTGTTATACTTTTCATGTCATAAGGACAATTCCGTGTTGAGGCGGGTCGGTGCTGCCCCGGCAACTGCAGGGGAACGCTGATAGCTCCTGGCGAAGCGCGGACAAGCGCCCTGTGGCCCTGCCGTTTATCACAGGGCGCGTCTGCGCAAGCCATGGAGATATCAGCGTTCTCCTGCAGTTGCAAGGGCAATGCCCGGTGACACCC
>SKZX01000231.1 GCA_007127175.1 Desulfobacterales bacterium | reverse complement strand
GCCAAGCCGAAAGGCGTCAGCGCTTTTGTCAATTACTTCGACAACCCTGAAGCCAGCACCAAAAAAACACTCGGCGGCTGGAACCGGACGGGGGACATTGCCCATGTTGATGAAAACGGCTGGTTCTTTTTCGATTATCGCGCCGGCGGCGGTCTCAGGCGGGCCGGCGATTTCATTCAACCCGATACCGTGGAAAAAGTCATCGGCGAGCACCCGGATGTCAGTGAGGTGTCTGTTTTCGGCATACCGTCTGCCGGCGGCGCTCCCGGGGAATCCGACCTTGTTGCCGGAATCGTTCTTTTTGACGGCAGGACGCCGGACCCGGCCAATATTTTTGACTGCGCGCGCAAAGGTCTGGAAGCAAACAGCGTCCCCAGTTACATCATGTTTCTCGATGAAATTCCCAAAACAATCAGTGAAAAACCCCAGGAGCGATTTTTGAAGCAATTCTTTGACGAGCGCCCGGACCTGCTTTATAAGCTCGAAGACTACATTTAAATGGAGAGGATTCGTCAGTGTTTTATGCGAAGTCGTCATGGTTAATCGTCTTTCTGGCCAAAACCTGTACCTTTTTTCAAATCGGATAAACCGGGCCCCTTGTAACAGGTATGTTGGTCTCATGCTCACATCCCTGGATGCTCACCGTAAACCGGCCAGATTGTTGGTTGCTGACACAATTGTTAGAATTTTTAGAGGGCTTGTTTGGGCAGGGCCTTTTGTGTATAATCGATACCACAGTGGAAAATGAGCATCCCACAGCTTACTAAAGGAACGGTTATGGGATCTGCCGGCAGTGTTCTGGGCATCACCGGGGCTTTTGGCTACATCGGCCAACGCCTTTTGGAACGGTTAAACCGGGCCGATGATTTTGAGCGCGTCATCTGCATTGACATCCGGCCCCCGCCCAAAAAACTGCCCGCGCGTTTTGAATTTTTTCACTGCGACATCCGGGACATGGAGCGGCTTTTTCGTATCTTTCAGGAAACAGCCGTCCAATCTGTAGCACATTTCGCCTTCATTGCCGAACCGACGCGCGACCCATCCTTTGAATACGATGTCGATGTGGGCGGCACGGAAAATGTGTTAACGGTTTGCGATCGGCTCCGTATCGGCAAGCTGGTGGTGGCCAGTTCGGACTGCGCATACGGGTTTTTCGAGGGCACCCCGGACTACCTTGTCGAAGATGCGCCCATTCGCCCCACGCCGGGGTTCCCCTACGCTGAAAACAAGGCGGAGATCGAAAACCGGGTGGCCGAATTTGCAGGCAGCCATCCTGATTGTTCGGTGGTTGTCCTGAGGCCGTGCATGGTGATGGGACCCAACGCGGACAATGTCACCTCCCGCTCCATGAAAGGCCCATTGATTGTCGGCTTCAGGGGGTGCGACCCGGTGATGCAGTTCGTCCATGAAGACGATGCTGCTGAGGCCTTTTATAAGGCCCTTGTATTGCCCGTTTCAGGGTCTTTCAATTTGGCCGCGGATGCGGGCATCCCCTACCGATTGCTTGCCAAAACGCTTAAAAAGCCATTTCTGGCGCTGCCTGCCTGGGTCGTCTATCCCCTGGTCGAAGCCCTTTATCGTTTTCGGTTGATGCCTTTTGGCAAAGCCCAGTTGAGTTATATCCGCTATCCGTTGTCCATGGATGTCGAAAAGATAAAAACAGAACTGGATTTCATACCCCGCTACAGTTCGGTGGAAACCGTCGAGTCCTTTTTAAATTCCGAAAAGCGGTGAAAGGGGGAACTCATGCCCATGCCGGAGTTTGAATTGCAAACATTGAAGGAAAAAGCCAGGCAGCTGCGCACGGACATCGTCGATGTCACCTTCTGGGCCGGTGGGGCCCATATCGGCGGCGCTTTGAGCATGGTGGAAATCCTTGTCATTCTCTATTACAAATTTTTGAACATCGACCCGGCCCAGCCCGAATGGCCGCAAAGGGACCGGGTGGTTTTGAGCAAGGGGCATGCCGGCGTAGGGTATGCCCCCCTGCTCGCCCGGAAAGGGTATTTTGATTTTGAAATGCTTCGGGATTTCAACAAGTTCAAATCCCCCTTTGGCATGCACCTGGATTCCCTGAAAGTCAAGGGGGTCGATGTTTCCACGGGTTCATTGGGACACGGGCTTCCCCTTGCCGCAGGCCTGGCGCTGGGTGCGCGGGTGCAAAAACAGACGTGGCGCACCTACTGCATCCTTGGCGATGGCGAATGCAACGAGGGGAGCATCTGGGAGGCGGCCATGGCCATAAGCCATTACAAGCTCACCCGCGTGATCACATTCGTGGACCGGAACAAATACTGCGTGGACGGCGCTACCGAGGCGGTGATGGGAGTCGAGCCCCTGGCGGACAAATGGCGGGCCTTTGGTTTTGACGTGCTGGAAGTGGACGGGCACAGCTTTGCGGAACTAGAGGTTGCCATCCAAAGGGCACAGCAGGCTGAGACAAGGCCGGTTGTCATCATTGCCCATACCCTCAAAGGCAAGGGGGTGTATTTCATGGAAGACGACGTGAAATGGCATTACGGCGGGCTGGATTCCGATGCGCTGGCGCGTGCGAAACAGTCGATCGATAACATGACCGCCGGAAAAACATAACGCCAGAGGGAGGGCAAAATGGCCGAGGGCTTGACCTGGACCGTATACGATGCAAACACGATGACCCAGGCTGATATATACGGGGAAGTGCTGTGCGCCATTGGCGAGAACGACCCGAGAATCGTGGGGCTTTCCGCAGACCTGGCCAAATCGACCAAAATCGCCAGATTTGCAGAGAAATTTCCCGGGCGGTTTTTCAACGCCGGCATTGCAGAGCAGAACATGTTCGGCATGGCCGCCGGCCTGGCAAAGTCCGGCCTTATCCCGTTTGTTTCCACAATGGCAGTGTTTACGACCATGCGCGCCGCCGAGCAGGTCCGCACTGACATCTGCTACCAGAACCTGGATGTCAAGATCATCGCCACCCATGCGGGGATTTCCTTCGGCCAGGCCGGCACCACGCACCATTGCACCGAAGATCTCGCCATCATGCGCGCCATGGCCAACATGACGGTTATCTCCCCGGCGGACGGCATCGAAACCGCCAATGCCGTCCGGGCGTGCGTCGATTATCCGGGGCCGGTATACATGCGCATCGGCAGGGGGTTCGAGCCCAGCTGCTATGGGGAGGAAAAATACGGGTTCCGGATAGGAAAGGCTGTTGAGATGCATCCCGGCAGCGATATCACGGCAATCTGCTGCGGCATCACCGTGCTGCAGGCCATGGAGGCTGCCAGGCACCTGAAAGAGACGGACGGCTTGAGCGTGCGGGTAATAAACATGCACACCCTCAAACCCATCGACCGGGAAGCTGTCCTTTCGGCCGTTCATGAAACGCGGCGGATCATTACCTTTGAAGATCACAACATTTACGGGGGGCTGGGCAGTGCCGTCGCCGAGGTGGTGGCTTCCAGCGGCAAGGCATGCGCTTTTGAAATCGTCGGCATACCTGACTGCTACAGCCTGGTAGGCTACCCCGAAGATCTCTACCACCACTACAAAATCGATATGGACGGTATCGTGGAGAAGATCCGGGAAACCATGGGCAAGGATTTTGAAGAAGATGATGACTGGGAAGATGAGGTTTGACATGGCATCCCATGTAGCGCTTTTAAAAACGCGCATTTTTTTGCGCGCCCTGTTTCCGGTGATGAAAGTCGCGTTAAACGACAACCCCAAAATGAAAAAAAAATTTGCCGGATTGGATGCCCGGATTCAGTTTGCCGCAAAAGATGAGGGCGGGGATATCGGGGCGTATCTTGATTTTAAAGACGGGGACCTGGAAATTGTTCAGGGCATCTGTGAACGCCCGGATTTAGCTTTCTGGTTTGGCAGTGTAGAAAAAATGAACGCCATGCTGGGGGGAAAGCCGGTTCTGCCCAGGATCAAGGGGATTTACAGGCTGTCGCTTTTGCTAAAGGCGGTCTCCCTTTTTTTGAGCCTGAAGCTGCTGGAGCCGGATGCCCGGCCCAAAGACCCGCAAAAAAGACGCCTGAAAGTCAAAATGAGCGTCTTCATGATGGTGGCCGCCCTCAGCCAGTACAACAAAGGAGGCGATCCCGAAATGGTGAAATGGACGTCCAAACAGCCGGAACGCATCTACCAGATTTCGGTGACCGGGGAAGACGACATCGCGGCCTACCTGCGGGTAAAGGGCGGAAAATCAAAGGCGGGCCGCGGTTTTTACACGAAGCGGCGCCCTTTTGTGCACATGGAATTCAACGGCATTGATGGCGCCATGCCGATTCTGCTCGAAGAAGTCAACATGGTGGAAGCCGTGGGAAACGGCCTGCTGCGCTTGGAGGGTTCCCCGGAGTATGCCCGGGATCTTGGCAATTTCATGATGCGGATTCAAAAACTGTTAATGTAGGCGGAAAAGCTCTTCATAGACGAATATAATGATATCATGGTCATCGGCTCCGGATTCGGCGGGCCAGTGGCTGCCAAAAAATGCGCGGATGCCGGCTTGTGCCCCCTGATGCTGGAGCGCTCCGAAATCGTCTGTGAAAAAGTCGTTTCCGGCCTCACGATTCCCATCTACGGATTTTTTTCGGGTCTGCAATGCGATGCCCGGGGGAGCCAGGGGCTCCAGAATTGTGGCAAGTGCCTACAACACTGCATTTTCGATGCAATCCCGGAAAGCACAGCGCGATTATACGCGCCGTCATGCTATCCGGCGGTGCTCATGAGCCTGCTGATCACCTGGATAATAGCATTAATTATCCCTCAAATATTTCCAACTGGCAATATATTCCAAATCTTTCGGAACGGAGGGGGTATCGGGATTTTCAATTTTCCAGCGGCCGTTTTTGCGCGCGATGTTGGCGGCAAGTTCGAAATGACACATGGCGATACCCATGTCGATACGCTGTAAATCCATCGTGAACATGCGTTTAAATCCTGCTGTCCGCTTCAGAAAAAAATGAACCGCGTTATCATCTGCAACCAGTCGCCAAGGTTGCTTGTTTACGGCCGAAGGTGCGAGCCTGACCATTTCAAGAGGCATTTCAAGCTCGCCGGCGCTGCTTTTTTCCAGTGGTTCATTGAATGTGCGATAAAAGAAAATCTCCGGCCAGGGTTTTCGGTTTTTTGATCCGGCGCTCATGTGAAAAACCAAGTCTGTCAAGCTGCGCCTGCCGGCGCGGTAGCCAATCGGACTCACAACAGGCAAGGTTTCTTCGGGTTTCAGCGTGATCTTTTCGGCAAACATTTCCCTGCTGAAGCTCGCCCCCATCCAACAGGTGTCCAGGCCGATGGCCGTAGCAAAAAGAATGATCCGTTCAAATAAATATCCCACATCTTCCATATCCCCCGGGCCTTTGCCGACAATGCCTGCAATAAATGTTTCCGCGCCCTTGATTACGCCGTAAGTGCCGGCAACTTTTCCCGTGAAGTTCAGATTCAGATCGACCATTTCAAACCTCGCCGCCGAGCCGAAAGGCGGTTTCTTCGGATTCGCAATAAACTGCAAGACCTTTTCTTTTTTTTCGATTTCTACAGGCTTGCCGGTATAGGTCCGCCAGGATTTCCTTTTTTTGATGATATCCGTTACAGGCATATTCGTCAGGCAGGGCATAAAATTGTTATCCTTGTCTGCTTGAATGGTTAAAGGGCTCCCGGCATCAAGACATCCAGTCATTGATACCATATTCACTGGGAGTCTCGCCAGTTTTGCAAGGGTTTGCAGGCTGCTAATCAAGATGAAGCACCACTGCATTGGAACTGAATACAGCCCATACACTATCCTGCTCATTAATTCCCAGTTTTCGGGCGCGATCCGTATTGACGATGGCGCAGAGTTCGGTTTCATCGGATATCCGTATAATGTATTCCGAATTGATTCCGCCGGTGTGAATCCGGTTCACGATGCCTGTGAACCGGTTTTCAGCGCTGCATTCCGGTTCCCTGTCCGATTTGTGCAGTGTCACCCAGGGCGCCTTGACTTCCGCCGTGATAATCATACCCTCGACAAGGCCCAGCCGGGCAAGGCTGTTGTTTGTGATGACGGTGGTTACGGTTCCGCTGCGCATTGTCTCCAGTTCCACCATGGACTGAATATCCCCTTTTCGTATCTGTGTTATCTTTCCGAAAAAAGCATTGCGCGCGCTGGTTTTTCTGTTTGACTCCT
>SKZX01000413.1 GCA_007127175.1 Desulfobacterales bacterium | reverse complement strand
GCAGCGACAGCCGGAATACAGCAGCACGCGCCATTTCGACGTGGACAAGGGGGCGCTGTTCTTCGACGAGCAGTTCGACGGCCTCGGCTGGACCTTCATGCCCCTGGAGTTCGGCTTGGAGCCGGACGATCACACCGTGCACACGGCGGGCTACCCGGCGGAAGTGCACGACGGCACGTCCACGAACGACATGTGGTATGACACGGGCAAAACGTGGACGCGGTGGTACGACTCGACGACGCTGCGGCACGACATGGATACGAGCGGTGGTCAGAGCGGCTCACCGGTCTGGCGGGAAGTGGCGGGCAACGAGCGGGTGGTGGGCATCCACGCCGGCAGAAACGACCTCGCCAACGCCCGCGGCGTGCTGTTCGGCGATCACAACCAGGACCGGATCCTCGACTGGGTCTCCTGGAACCCGATTGAGCCGGACGATTACTGGCCGAGCCAGAGCTTTTTCCAGGCGGCGGAGCTCGAGTCGGGCAATATGCAATTCGCTTTCCGCCCGGTTGATTTCACGCTCAACCTGGTTTTTTTCCCACTCCAGCAACTGCTGCTGGGCATCGACGATGGCGTCCAGTTCAATCACCCGTGATCTTAGCCTTAAAACCGCTTCTTCAAACCCCGTTGGATCCAGGCGGACCAGGACTTCTCCGGCTTCAACGTGCTTGCCGTCTTCCACAAGTTCAATTATTTTTCCCCGATCACCCCTCACTGAAGAGCTCAGAACCACCGATTCTGCGGCATCCAGTTCGCCCACCGTACGGACTTCAACACGGATGTCCATTTGGATCACCGCTGCGGTCAGGATGCCGCCCGCACCGCCGTCGTCGGCGACAAACAGCCGGTAGCCGGCAAAAGGGATAAAAAATACGGAAACAAAGATGATCAGGACGGTTCTGCTGAATTTTTGAGACACCATCACTTGCGTCCAAAAAACGGGTTTCAGGGGTCAAGAGGCTGCACTGTTCATCGCAGCCCGCAGCGTTAAGGGAAACAATGACCTGAAATATACAACGGATTTTTATGCATCCGAAAGCCCTGCCGGCATCCCGGGAATACTTGGCCGGGTTTTTCTGCTTGCCGCCGGCAACGCATATAACCTTGTTTAACGGTGAACCAGCATGCCGATAACCGCGCGCAGCCGGTACTGGCCGACGATGTATTCGATAACGGCAGAAACCAGCTGGGTTTGCGATCGCCTGAGCGCTATCTCGGCATCAATGAGGTCGAAGTTGTCGGCCATGCCATGCTCAAATTTGACCCGGGCAAGCTCGAGCTGCCCCCTTGCCTGGTGAATCTGCTCTTCCTGGTTGGTTATGGCTTTATCGAGACGCTCCAGGCTCCGGATCTCACGCTTGACCTGAGCGGCAATCTCATCTTTTGCAATACGATGCCTTCTGGCAGCCTGGCCGACACTGATCACGCTTTCCTCGTATAGAGCCTTTTGAGCGGTCCGCCGGAAATCCGTTGTCGAGCCGAGACTGACACTCCAGGTCGTCTGATCCGGTGTTGATCCGGGAAAATGCGATGACGGCTCCCCTGCCTGGCTCAATGAAAACCGGATATCCAGTTCCGGCAGGGTATCGCTTCCGGCCCTGTCTGAAAGGCGCCGGGCCTCGGCCAGGGCATCGCGGATCTGTTCGAGTTCTATCCTGTTGGCCAGTGCGGTTTGGACCATTCCGGCTTCATCCGGATAAAGCCGGTCAAAGGTCATGGGGAGTGAAACGTCGATCGCTTCATCCAACGGCAGCGCAAGAAAAATTTTCAGCGAATCCAGGGCCTCAGTATACATTTCCAGGCTCCGGTTGCGCTCTTCGACTGCCTGGGCAAGCTGAATGCGGACCCGGAAGAGGTCCATAGCGTCCACAAGCCCCATGCGCTTCTTTATATCCGTAGCCTCGGCAAGGTCCTTCAACCGCTGATAGGATTCCTCGCGCAGTCGCAACAATTCTCTCTGGCGGACTACCTCGTAACCGTAGCGCACGGCATCGACAACCGTATCGATTTCCCTCTGGTGCCGCGCGCGCATGGCCGTCCTTTCGCCAAACCGGGCGCTATAAACCCCTGACAGGGTATAGTCCCTGCCGGCACCACGCAGAAGCGGCTGCGTAATGCGAAGATTGGCCCTGTTCCGGTATTGGTCATCAGATCTCTGAACAGAAGGCGTCAATTCGATCTGGGTGCCGAATTCCGTTATTTTCTCCAACCTGAAACCCATGCTGAAAACCACATCGGATGACCCATCTTCCCCAGCAAGACCGATGCCGGCCACCGGAAAAAACTTGAGTTCGAATTCAGACTCAGCGGCTTCAATCCGAAGCCCGGCTCTTTGTACACCCTCTTGGGCATCGATCATCCCCCAGTTGGCTTCCAGGGCCCGGTTGATGATACCTTCAAGGTCATAAGAATGACCGGCCCACGCAGGGGAGGACGCAACAAAAAGGACGACAAGGAAAAACAAGCGGTTAATCGTGTGCATATCTCTCCGGGTTGTCAGATGACCATCTATTTGAAACGCTTTCCCGGTTGAAGCCAGCGTCTTGGGCTGGAATTTACGGTCACAGGAGAAGCGGATTGTCGAAATCAAAACCGAATAGCGCCGGATTTTCACCGATCACCGCAGCAGAGAAAATATAGAAAACATAATCATACGTTTCCTGGGGAAATCTGTCGCGGTATTGCTCCATAAACTTCCAGAAATTCCTTTCACTGGGATGCTCGGGCATCTGGCGGATCAACCGGTTGACCCGCCCCTGACCCCAGTTATAGGATGCAATGACAAGAAGGCCCGATGCCTTTGCATCCGTGTCATAGATATGCCTTAGATACCGGGCGGCCGCCCGGGTCGATTTTTCAAAATCATGGCGTTCATCCAGATCGTCAAGCTTGCGCACATCCGCCAGCGGGCCCACCTTGAGACCAAACTCTTCGGCTGTCGTTGGGATGAACTGCCACATTCCTTTTGCAATACCAAACCGGGTTGCCGGCCCGATCGCATGGGTGTCAAAATTACTTTCCTGAAGGCCGACGTAAAAAAACTGGGGGGGGAGGTCATAATGCTGCATGGCGCCTGAAATCGGATGCACATATCCGTGACGGGCCGCACGCTCCAGGGCGGACCGCATTCTGCCGGTGGACTGCCACTTTCTGATATAATTCAGGACCTCCTTTTTGAACGCTTCGGGCATGTTGACTTCGCACTCGCCGAACGTCCTGGCGACCCTTAATATCGCTTTTTCCCTTTCATCTACCGTTTTGCCGTAAATGCCCAGCGAATCCACGAACCGGTCATAGCTTTCTTCCAGGGAGCTGTATTTGGCCTTGAATCCTTCGACGGCGACAATCGTTTCCTTGTCCTCGGTTTTTCGGGCAAGCGCCAACACTTCCGCAAACTCGAGTTCCAGGGCTTTCATGGCATAAAAGATCTCTCCGGCCAGCCGTTTCTGTTTTTCAGTTTCAAGGTGCTTGAAAACGGCATAGGTTACAGCAATCAGACAGATGCTGGCCGAAACGGCGATGATCCAGATGTAGCGTCGTTTTTGACTGCGGCGGACGCGCTGAAATGCCTTGCGCACCATCATGGTGCGCTCCCCGATCCCCGTTTCAGATGCGTCTCCGAAATAATACCGGGCATAGTCCTCTAAGGATTCGCGGTCGCCCTCAGCCGCGGCCGAGGGCAGCGGGTGCAGTGCCGTGGCGGCCTCACCGGGTATTAAAAAAAGGAGAAGGGGACCGCCTGAGCCGAGTTCGACTTCGGTTTGATCATGCAACCGCACCTCGGAGACTTGTTCGCCGTTTACCCAGATCCCGTTGCTGCTTTCCAGGTCGCTGATCACCCATTGCCCGTTTCGATACTCAACAGCTGCATGCCGGCGGCTGACATCTTCTTCCAGAACCTGAACGTCGCAGTCGGCGGAGCGGCCGATTTGAAAGGAACGCGTGAATTTATATTCTTCCCGGCCGGCAAGGCCTTTTTTCAGGATAACATGAATCACCGGGGCCAAATCACCTCTCGTTTTTCCCGTCAGACCTGACGCGCTTGAATTGAAAAGACTTCTAAAGAATATCGTAAACAAACATAACCGAAAGAAAAAGTACCAGAAAAACAATAACCATCATGAGCCAGAAAGAATAGTTGGTTTCAACGGCACCCGGGCGCAAAATAACGGGGGGAGAACCGCCCGATGGATTGCCCGGATTTTTTCCGCCCGCTTTTCCCTGAAGGGCGGCACTGTCAGCGGCAATCAGTATGGCGGAAATATTGTCAGAGCCGCCGTTTTCCCGGGCGGCCTCAATCAGGCGGTCGACCAGTACCTGCTCTGAAAACGGTTGACGCAGAATGGACGAAATCTGAGATTCTCCAACCTCATTGGTCAGTCCGTCGCTGCACAACAGGATTTTTTCGTTTTCTCTGAAAACCCCGTGAACGACATCGACATCCACAGCCTCAATTTCTTCAGCACCCAGCGCCTGCAAAATAACATGGCGTTCCGGATGTTCCAGGGCGTCGGCTTCGGAAATGACGCCACTGTCTATAAGATACTGAATATAAGAATGATCTCGGGTCAGACGGGTCAATTCAAGGCCGTTCCACAAATAAGCCCGACTGTCTCCCACCCATGCGACCTCGTACGCCTTCCCGTCTGTTTTGACGGCAACCACAGTTGAGCCCATGGATTCATAAGCGGAATCCGCTCGGGCAAGGGCTGCTATTTGATGGTGGATGCCGGAGATGGATTCGGCAAGAGGTTTTCCTGCGGCAGCGTCTTCGGCCAGTTGCTCAACCGTTATGCGACTGGCCGTCTCTCCCCCCTTGTATCCGCCCATGCCGTCAGCCACCGCCCACAGGCCGATATCCGGGCGCACGCACAGGCTGTCTTCATTCTCCTGCCTTACGATGCCGGCACTGGTTCCATATCCAAAAGGCAGAACCCCCAAGGAACTGGCCCTCCAAGTGGTTATTCTTCGGCCGCCGGAATCGTAAGGGCCTCATTCAGGAAATTGTCCTCCACGACCTGAACAGGACCGTCCGGCAGGGTTTTCAGCATCTCCTGAACCAGCCAGGCTACCCGCAGTTCTCTCGATGCCATTTCATGGGAGGCGAAACTCAAGAGCAGGTTGAACGGATCGGCATGCCACTGCCGGTGGGCGGCGCGCCACTGCTCGGTCGTCCAGAGGGTTTTCCCTGTCCGGCAATCCACCAACTGAAGAGAAATAGAAACCACAAGCGCGTCATAGACCCCCATGTGAATTGCACCGGACTGGTCGACACGCCCTTTTATAATGGCGTCACAGCGCAATATTTCACCCAGCCGGGCAGGCGATATACCGGCAAGCTGCCCCGCCGTCTGGATGCCAAGACGGTCCATGACCGAAGCGACTTCATCCACGTCGATCTTGATATACCCCTTGGCCGTCAGCCGTTCGTAAACCGCATCGTATAGCGCATTTTCAACGCCGGGTTCCAGTGACAGGTTCTCCATGGGCAGCACCGCAACCCGGCCAATGGCATAGTGCCTAAAGTCTTCTGCAAGCCACCAGCTCTCCCTTGTTTCAATGCCTTCCGGCACGACCTCGGCAAAAACGGCTGAAAAAGTCAGGAATACCAAAAAAAACAAACTGATGAAAACCCTGATGCAGCGCATGACAACTTATAGCCATTTCATTATTGGGCCCCGCGGGCCTTGTCGAAATTCTCGATCAGTTCGAACAAGGCCAGTTCAATGGCTGTGGAAAGGGCCTGATCCCCTGCGTGAGAATCCCATGAGCCGGTCTGACCGCCTGCCATCCCGCCCGCAAACGTCTGGCGGACCATGTGGGCCCCCGTTCCGGTGGCAAGATATTCCCCGGAACGCGCATCCTGGAGGAGAAGATCCACCCGCACAGTGGTATCGATCAGCTTGCTCTTGGAAAAAGCGCTGACCTGGGAATGCTGGTTGACATTGAACTGGGTAATGGCGCCGGACACGAAATACTCGCACAGCAGAATCCGCCGGGCCCGCTCCAGGTTTTCAGGCGTCTTGACAATAGTGGCATGGCTGAGGGTGTCCCAGTCAAAGAGCTGCTTCATGCGCTCCCACTCAACCACGCGGAAATACCCGGCCCGCAGAAGCGAAGACGCAAGTATTTGAGAAGACGTATCCCACAGCCGGTCTGCCGAGT
>SKZX01000222.1 GCA_007127175.1 Desulfobacterales bacterium | reverse complement strand
TCCCCCTGTTCAAGCTCTTCCTTTAATTGAACCAGGTGCTTTTTATCCCGGATATTCGGATCGGCCGATTCAACCAGTCCGTATAAGCGGTCGAAATCAAACTCGCTGACATAAATCGTTTTTTTTTCCATTTGGACTTCCTGGATCCGGGGCTTTGGGCCGGGCAAAAGGTGTTAGGGTTTTTTGAAACAGCTTCTTTTTATTTTTTCTATGTATATGTTACACGATAGAGGGGTCGGCAATCAAGTGATTAAACATATATCCCTGAGGTTTCCGGGACTACGGCCCGTCATCGCTGTCTTTTGACATAAAACTACGATGCCTTATGGCTCAATCGCAGGTGTTGCCGCATTGGCGCACTGCGCCCACTCCCGCCCACCAAAAAAAGCCGGGACATGCAATACGATTGGATGTCCCGGCCTGAAGAGATCACGGCCGGCCTGCGCCGCAGCACCGCGACGGAAAACACGGCCTGTTTACAGACGGCTAGAAATAATAATGAATGCCCCAGGTTACATCGATAGCCCACACATCCATATCAATATCGCCCGTATCATTGAAATATTTCAGGCCGACATCGAAATTGAAACCGATTTCGGGCAGCTCTTTATAATGCCACTCCGTGCCAAACATGGGGCCCAGTCCGATAACCGTCCCGTCGGCACCGTTCACGTCATAGATGGCAAGGTTGAGCAGGCCGCCAAAATAGAACCGGCTGTTTTCGCGGACAACAGGCGCATACATGAACTTGCCCTCAAGAATATAAAGGCTCTGGTCCCCGTCTATGCTGCCCATGAACAGGTTGCCTTCCATGCCGAGGGCATCATCAAGCCATACGCGTGCTGAAACACCATTAAAAAGGCCTTGAATCCACGTGCCCTGGTAGCCGAGGCCGAACTTTGTTCCGGATTTTGCCAGCCCGTAGTCTTGTGCAGCAGCCGATCCCGCATACAGCATGCCTGCCATAACAAAAACAACCAAATACGCCAGCAATCTTTTGCACCTCATAAGAAAACCTCCATAGCAAATAAATTTAAATCGTTTTTTGATATGGAAAGGCATTGCCCACCACCATGCAGGCTTGGTTTTTCAACTGCCCTTCCAACTGCCCGAATCAACGTTGTTGTTTATTTAATGCGGCCGGCAGTTTATATAGGCTGCAGGCCTTCTGCGGTCATTGGTTGAGTAAGGGGCAATGCACATGCGCTATCTAACACCATTATCGTAAACCTGACGGTGACCGCAAAAGGTGTCTGGTATATTAGCGCGTGGGGCCCATGATTACAATATTTTTCTAACCTGAAAGTTTGACGGCTTCGAAAAAAGCCCAATATCTGCGTTGCGCGCAATCTTTCAGAATTTGCGGCTTATGCCTTGTACACATACACGTATGCTAAGTGCTCTGCATTCTTCGAGGTTTCGCAAGCCTTGATCTCGAATCCTGTTTCATCCCGGGGGGCAAAAGCAAGTAATTAAAGCACGGCAAGAAAAATGCCTGCGGCGATGGCTGAACCGATGACGCCCCCGACATTTGGGCCCATGGCAAACATCAGCAGAAAATTGGATGCATTGTCTTTCTGTCCGACGGTCTGGCATACCCGCGCGGACATGGGGACCGCTGAAACCCCGGCAGCGCCGATGAGCGGGTTGACCTTCCCGCCGGTGGCCTTGCACATGATTTTGCCCATGATCACGCCCGTCGCCGTTCCCACGGAAAAAGCCACCAACCCGAGCACGATGATCTGAATCGTTTCAATGGTCAAAAAGTAGTACGCGCTGCATTTGGCCCCTACGGTAAGTCCCAGGAAAATGACAATGATGTTGTTGAGCTCGTTCTGCGCGGCCTTGCTCAGCCGATCGGTTACACCGCATTCGCGAAACAGGTTGCCCAGCATGAGCATGCCCAGAAGGGGCAGGGCGGTGGGCAGGAAAAGGCCGGTAATGAGGATCACGACGATGGGGAAAAGGATCCGTTCGCGTTTGGTCGTCTCCCGGAGTTCTTCCATGACGATGATGCGCTCTTTTTTCGTGGTCAGCAGGCGCATGATGGGCGGCTGGATCATGGGCACAAGGGCCATGTAGGAATAGGCAGCCACTGAAATGGCACCGAGCAGGTGCGGGGCCATCTGGGAGGACAGGTAAATCGCTGTGGGACCGTCCGCCCCCCCGATGATACCGATAGATGCGGCTTCCATGGGCGAGAACCCGAGGGCCAGGGCACCGAGGAAGGTGCCGAAAATGCCGACCTGGGCCGCTGCGCCCAGCAGCAGGGTCTTTGGGTTGGAAATAAGCGGGGAAAAATCCGTAAGCGCCCCGATTCCCAGAAAAATCAAGGGCGGATAAATGCCCAGTTCGATGCCGAAATACAGGTAATGCAAAAGCCCGCCCGGCTGGCCGGCTTCAGGGACTGCCATCAAAGGGGACAAAGGAAAGTTCACCAGCAGCATGCCGAAGCTGATGGGCACCAGCAGCAGGGGTTCGTACTTTTTTGCAATGCCCAGGTAAAGCAGGAACAGGGCGATCACCATCATGACAAAACTTGACAACTCAATATTGGCAAAACCGGTTTGGCTGATAAAGTGAAGAAACTTGTCCATGAACGTTTCGATCCCCCTGCCTGACGAGATGTGTTCGTGTCAATTGATTAAAACCCATCTCAAAATTCGGATTTCGGTTCAAGATCGCGGCGTCGTCTTGTTTCAAACCGCAGACATACAATGTATTTCGAGGATTTGAAATCAGACGCCAGCAAAGATATTGGGCCGAAAGATAATTTTGAAATCGGTTATATATTTTGCCTGTCTGCAACTTCAGCCGCTGTCAGCGGTCTTGCGGCCGGTTTAAAATGTGCCTGCCGGTGCACAGCGACCGGAATGGGTCACTATGCTTACGTTTTTTCCTTTTCGTAATTGAAAAAAAAGGTCCCGTTTTCGGACGGCACCAGGATGTTTTCCTGTCTCAACCGCTGGATGGTCAGATGCGGATGGGGGAAATTGTTTTTTGCGGCCAGCTTGTAAAGATCCCCAAGGCTGAACGGTTCGCCCAGTTTTTCAGCCAGAGGCGCCCATATTGCGGCCACTTCCAGGATATCTTCCGGGCAGAAACGGGGATGCGGAACGCACTCATCGCTGACATTGCCGGGCGTTACTGCGTTGTTTTCGTTGCCGGATTCCCGATTTCCGTTTTTATAATAAGGCTGGTCGGTCGTCATTCCACCGGGGATCAATTTTTTTCGTTTTTCCCATAAAATCAATATTTTGTGAAGTTGCGAGATGATGATCGATAGAATGATCAAGGATGAAAAAACGACCAGAATGCCCAGTGCCGCCATGTTCCAGCCGTTGGCCGCGTTAATTGCTTCTATCCCGTACACGTATAAACCTCCCACAATCGCTTAAAACGGTTGCCCGCGCAATTCCAAATGCACACAATCGATTACTATCATTCAAATGGCAGAAAAAAGTCAATCAAAAATTATCAAAGGATATGATCAAAATGCACTGGAAAACGATGGATAGTAAGACTAATCACGCAATTTTCGTCTCAGGATGCCGCCCAGGATGAAAAGCAGGGCCAGGCCTGCAAGCGGTATCGTCAATTCCATGATGCCGGTTTTTTCAAAACCGTCCGTCCTTGCGGCCCGGTGAATGGCCGATGCATAAAGAAAGCCCTTTATAAAAAAACCGATGAGTGCCGTCGCGATGAACATGGGCAAAGGTATGTTGAGGATCCCCGATCCGTAATTGATGACGGAATGAGGGAACCCCGGCAGTATGCGCACGGCGCTCAGCATTGAAAAATTGCCGTGTTTTTGAATGGCGGCAAAGGCTTTTGATGACCGGATGCGCCCACGGGATTCACGGGATATGAATCGGGAGAAGAAGTATGCGCCGACAGCACCGAGAACACCACCTGATGCAATGATCAGTGTTGCATAAAAGGGATTGAAAAAAATGCCGGCGGGGACATAAAAGATTGAACCCGGCAGTGCGAACGCATAAAAAACCGCTTTTGCGGCTATTATCAACGGTGCAAACCACCAGTTGCTTATATATTGATCTTCAATGCCTTGAAAAAACCGGTCCTCGAAAAAGCCTGACTGGTAGAGCATTATTCCGGCAAGAACGAGTACTGCAAGAAGCATCAGTTTATAGGATTTTGTGGACTTGTTATCCGGCATCATGGTAATGACGTAAAAAATGATTGTTCCGGCCCAAAGGGCGCCTTTCCCCTCAGATATCAGGAAATGGAAAGCAGTTGCCGCACTGCATTGCTTCGTTTTTATTAAAATATGCTAAAACAATACGATTGCAAATCGGCATCCAGGTGTCAATGAGAAACGGCATTGGAAACGGCATTGGAAACGACGCTTTTCAAGAGGGGAAAATGTCCTGCTGGATAGCAGCATTGGTTTTCAGGATTGATTGAATGGTTTCGGGAATATCAAAATTTACGGGGTTTGTCGCCCGGGTAATCCGGCAGTTTTTTCACAACAAGGGGATTCTGCTTGCCGGCGGCGTCGCCTACAACACCCTTTTGTCCGTTGTGCCGCTGCTGGTGGTGATCATGCTCGGCCTGTCGCTTTTTATGGATACGGGAAAGCTGTTGACCATTATCTCGGCGCAGCTGGACTTCCTCCTGCCCGGCGCTGCCGAAGAACTGACACGGACGGTGTCGGCAGCCCTTGAAGCCCGTTCTGTTGTGAGTGGTGTCGGCATCGTCGTACTCCTGTTTTTCAGCTCCATGGCCTTTCGAATGCTGGAGGAAGCCATCGGCATTATTTTTGATGTGGCAAGGACTCCCCGGGAGCGACGGTTCTGGGTTTCCGCATTGATTCCATATGGCTACATGGCCATTTTCACGATCGGCATCATCCTTCTCACGGCGGCAAGCACCATATTGGAAACCCTTGCAGACAAGCAACTGGTTGTCGGGGCGTGGACTTTTTCCATGACCAATGCCCCGCGCATCGGGTTTCATGTGCTGGGGTTGATCGGCCTTTGTGTATTGTTTACATCCATATACAAGGTGCTGCCCGTGGTTCGGATTCAGTTCAGGCGGGCGCTGGTCGGCGGCATTACGGCCGCCTTGCTGTGGGATGGGGTAAGGTGGCTGCTCGTCTGGTATTTCAGCAATATCTCACTGGTTAACCTGATTTATGGTTCTCTTGCAACGGTGGTGATCGTCCTGCTGGTAATGGAAATAGCTGCAATTATAATACTTCTGGGTGCCCAGGTGATTGCCGAGCTGGAACGTTCGGCCAGGGCGGGCCTCCCGTGGTACGAAAACCCGAAAGGACGGCGACCGGCGCCTGATTGATATTATCCGTAAAAAGGGTTGTCTATGGGTGCCAATAAACCGGATCGCCCGGCATGCAGGGTGTGCGGCAGTTCAAAAACCCGCCTGTTTCCGGCGGCAGGCATCGTATATTGGCGGTGTAATGCCTGTTTGGCCACGTTTATGGACAAATTGCATCTGCCTGAGCCTGTTTCCGAGCGGAAGCGCTACGAATCCCATCAGAATGACCCCGCTGACCCCGGCTACAGGCGTTTTCTGGAAAAAGCGGCAAAGCCCCTGAAGGCGCGTCTTTCGCCGGGATGCAGGGGTTTGGATTTCGGATGCGGCCCCGCGTCCGCAATGGCCAAGATGATGGTTGAGGCAGGCCATTTTATGGCCCTCTACGACCCTGTTTTTTCCCCGGATTTATCGGCATTGGATGTCATTTATGATTTCATAACCTGTACGGAGGTGGCCGAACACTTCCACCGGCCGATGGAAGAATTTGAGCGCCTTGATTCATTGCTTCATCCGGGTGGATATATCGTGATCATGACCTGTTTTCAAACCGATGATGACAAGTTTGAAAACTGGCATTACCGGCGGGATTTCACCCATGTGGTGTTCTACCGGGAAGAAACGTTTCAAATCATTGCCAAACGCATGGGCTGGCATTGCGAGATCCCGGCCAAAGACGTGGTCCTGATGAAAAAACCGGGGTAAGGTTTTGGAATTTTCAAACTTAACGTTTACGTACAGATTGTTTTTTGCTAAGGATAAAAATTTCCGTGGCAACAATTGCAGGGGGTTGCTGATAGCTCTTGGCGAAGCGGACGCCAGCGCCCTGTGGCCCTGCCGTTTATCACAGGGCGCAAGGGAGCGAGCCATAGAGATATCAGCGTTCCCCTGCAGTTGCCGGGGCAGCACCGGCCCGCCACCCCACGGAATTGTCCTTGG
>SKZX01000210.1 GCA_007127175.1 Desulfobacterales bacterium | reverse complement strand
GGGCCATGGCGTAAATCCTGTCACGGCCGAAGTACTGTACCAGAATATAGAGTTCTTCTTCCAGTTCCATGCCGATTTCCCGAACATAAGAGCGGCCTTCCCGCCGGAAACGATCCAGGTCGATATCGATGCGATACTCAACCTCTCCGACTGGCGCAATTGACGTGCCATAAAGAATCGCTCCGGCAGTAATGCGAATTTTGTTGCAGACAGGATTGCCAGATTCAAGGTGCCGCATTCAGGAGGCCCGGAATTTTACACTTCATGCCGGGGGATATACATCTTCACCGAGGTGCCTTTTCCCACTTCACTAAAGACATTAATAAAGCCTGCGTTCTGCTTGATGATACCATATACGGTGGGTAACCCCAAACCGGTGCCCTTGCCGATTTCCTTTGTGGTAAAAAACGGCTCAAACAGGTGGTCCTGAACATGCTGGTCCATTCCGCAACCGTTATCGCTGACTGCCAGCATGACGTATTGACCAGGGGTAAAGTCTCTATGAACGGCGCAGTACGCATCGCTAAATTCAATGTTTTGCGTCTCTATGGTTATTTTTCCAACATTAGCGATGGCGTCACGGGCATTGATTACAAGATTGACCAGGATGTGATCGACCTGGCCGTAATCCATTTTTACCAGCCAGATATTGCTGCCCGGTTTCCAGAACAGGTCTATGCTCTCACCGATGAGCCGCTGAAGCATCTTGCACATGCTGGACACAACGTCGTTCAGGTTCATGGGCACAGGGGTAATGGCCTGTTTCCTGGCAAACGCCAACAGTTTACGAACAACAACGGCTGAGCGCTTTCCTGCATCAAGAATTGCTTTAACGCTATTGTACATGGGGTCGGACGGGGGAAGCAAATCAGCCATCATCTCTGCGTATCCGTTGATAATGGTGAGCATATTGTTGAAATCGTGTGCCACGCCGCCCGCCAGGCGCCCCACGGATTCCATTTTCTGGGCCTGGAGGAGCTGAGTTTCCATTTTTTTTAGATCGGTAATGTCCGTGGCGATCTGGAGTCGCACCAAGCGGCCGTCAATCCATTCAATTGCGCGGTCATGGATGTTATAATACTTGCCAGTGACTGGATTTTGCTCATGCCAGGTGTAGACACCGGCAGGGCATCCATTTCGATCGATCAATTGGTCATTGGTACAGCAGGAGCAGACCTCCGAATTGTTTCTGAACACTCTGAAACATAGATCACCGGTTTTATCCCCGCCGAATTCGTCTATCATGTGTTGATTCATGAACAAAATCTCATAAGTGTCCATGTCTGCCACATAAACTGTAGAATCAATACCATCCAGAATGGTCAATAATTTTTCATGGGCCATTCTCAATTTGTTTTCGGCCTCTTTACGCTTGGTAATGTCGTTATGGGTTCCGATCATGCGCAGGGGTGTGCCGTTTTCGTCCCGCTCCACGATTTGGCCCTGTCCCCTTACCCAAATCCAGGACCCGTCCCTGTGCTGGAAGCGGAACTCAATATTTAAGCGCTCTGTGTGCCCGGAGAGACAGTTTTTTATTGCAGCCTCAACGCCTGGAAGGTCATCGGGATGCACGCGCTCCGCCCAGGCGTTGAAATTTTGTGGGAATTCATCAGGCGCATAGCCGGCCATGGTGTAATAACGTTCATCAAAAACGGTTTCATTTGAAGCCAGATTCCAGTCCCAGATGCCTTCATTTTTGATCATCATGGCCAGGTTGAGGCGTTTTTCGCTTTCCTGAAGCGCCTTTTCAGTCCATTTGCGCAGGGAGATATCCTCGAAGGTGGCATATACCTGAAAGGGCTTTTTCTCGCCCGGATGAAAAAGGGGAATGGCCGTTACAGACAACCAGATATAGTCTTTTTTCCCCGGATGAAAAACACCCCGGATCACTGGCCCAATCTCTTGACCGGTTCGCAGCGCTATCATTGCCGGGTGTTCTGTGCCGGGGATCTCGGAACCGTCTTCTTTAATCATCTTCCACCGAGGGTCCATGGAGGTCATGCCTCTCATCTGGCCAAAAGACAAACCGAGAATTCGCTCTGCAGCCGGGTTGGCTGATGTGATTTCGCCGTCTGCTTTCTGGTAAACCACTCCCTGGGACATGGTTTCAAAAAGGCAGCGGTGCTTCTCTTCACTCTCCCGCAGCGCCTTCTCGATCTTCTTGCGGTTGGTAATATCGTGGGCAATGGCACCGACGCTTCTGATTTCCCCTGTTTCATCGTCCAATGGGAATAGTGTCGTTATGAAATGGCGCATACCATCGTCGGAATTCAGACTGTCTTCAACGCTTATAGGCCCGCGAGCTTTTTTAACATCGGCGATACGTTTCATGAACATATTGCTTGCTTCAGGAGAAAGCACTTCACTGAAGCTTTTTCCAATCAATTGGGTTGGCGGCACCCTTAGAAAACGACCGATTGAAGGGTTGACAAGCAGATAGCGGCCGTCTGTGTCAAAAACACTGATCAGTAGAGGACTATGAGCAATAATGGCTTGGAAACGCGCCACACTCTCCTTTAAGTTTTTCTCGGCTTGTTTTCGCTCGGTAATATCTCTTGAAATCAACAGATGTTTTGGTTCGTTGCTGTTTTCCTCCTTAAAAAAAGTTCCCCTTGTTTCAAGCCAAAGGTAAGTGCCGTCCTCGCACAGGCATCGACACTCGACCCTGCCGGGGACGCCCGACCCGGTATGATCGCCGTAAGCATCCATTACTTTCGGCAGATCTTCCGGATGCACATAGTCCATTACGTTTTTCCCTGTCACTGATGCCGGGTCATAACCAAGCCTTTCGATGGATTTCCCGGCAAATAGTATCTGCCCCTCCTTGTCTGTCAAGGTCACTATATCAGTCATATTTTCATTGATAATCCTGAAAAACGCTGATTGCGCCTGCTGCGCTTCGAGCGCGCTGTGCAGCGCAGCAATTTCTGCTGTCAGTTCATCAAACATCTTCTGAATTTCTTCTGGCGTCATTTTTCTATACCGGGATATCATAGCAATTGAAGCATACCGCGCGTGAAAGCACTTCAAGCCATACCCGCTGTTTGAACCGGCCGGGAAGGTTAGAAGTCCGTTCTGCGCTGGCATATCATAATTAGTATATAGCAAAATTGATGCCAAAACTTGCATGGTTCACAATGAAAACACCAACAGGAAAACCCTTACAGCCATAGGCCCCCTGTATTAACCTTTTGGCGGCAACCGGTCATTGATAAAGAAATAGAAAAAAGACAGGGGATATTTAGGGAAATACCCTTGGCAATACAAACAAAGCTTTTTGTCTGATTTTTTAGCACTGTATTAAACAATCAGACACATTTTGTTGCCGGGGCATAAACTGCGCTCCCCGGTATTTTTTTCCTGGACCTTTTGTTCAATCGTTTCACCATAAACGGTCAGATGCGACACCCTTCAATTCAGGCCGTCAAAACCCCGGACAGGCCTGTGCAGATGATGACAAAAATGCTTATTATGGGTATAAAGACTTTGGAACGGTTGCATCGAGCAAAACCCACCCCTCAGTTTGTGGGTGGCCATGGCAGCGCGAAAACCTTTATGGCCCAATGATACACTCTGTTGCCGGCCGGTGATTTCTTTGTCTGGCCGCTCCTCCTTGAGCTGCTGCATCACCCGGACTCAGCTATAAGGAGCCAACAAATGCAGCGTTCTTGGCACGCACGAAATTCTCCATGGGAATTTGCGCATAACGCCGATATTTGATTTTACGATGCCGTCAAGCATGGAGAGATACGTGCCAGAGTATATTTACAAGGCCCTGACAGTCTGGTTTATCGGTTTTTTCCCGCTATTTGAACTTTTTATAGCCGTCCCTGCGGGGGTTTCCCTCAAGCTCGACCCGGTATCCATAGTAATATTCTGTGTTGCCGGCAATTTCTTCCCGGTTGTTCTGATTGACTTGGGGTATAACCGGCTGGTCCAATACGATAAGGTTAAAGCATGGCTTGACCGGCGGGTATCGGAGAGGATGATACGGAATGTCAACCGGCACGGGACCTGGTACCTTTTGATAATCACCCCATGGATCGGCGTCTGGGGTACAGCCGTGACTGCCAGGCTTCTGCGCATGAAAAGAACACAGATGGCATGGGGTGTGCTGGCCAGCCTGACGCTATACGCCATCGTCCTGGTTGTGATGATCCATGCAGGAATCGGCTTTTTCAGCCAAGGCTGACACCTGCCGTTAATGGCTGGATTTCCTCTTTAAAGGCGCACATAAACAGGGATTTCAGGCCAGAAAACCGGGTTTTTAAAACGTATACCATAGACGGGCAGCCTCTGTTCTGAAAAATCAAACATCAGACCGGAAAACCTGATTTTTTCCCTTGAAACAGTTGATTTAATTGGTTCAGTATGTGGTATTAAAATTAAGGAAAAAAACAATGCGCCTTCTCATGATCCTTTTTACAGGGTACATAATAATTGTTGCGATCTCAGCGTTGGCACAAAATCGTATGCTTTACTTCCCGGACACAGCACCCCCTTCACCGGGCAACCTGCGACCGGCTTATGGGCCGGCACTTGCCGTCTGGCCGATTGCGGAGGTTTCGTCCCACCGGGGTTATGTCAGCGCTGAACCGGCGGCAGATCTCCCAAGCCGGGGCACGGTGGTCGTGTTTCACGGCAACGCCGGCAGCGCCCGGGACCGGCATTATTACATCACCGCTCTCGAATCGCGGGGATACAGGGCGCTCCTGGCTGAATATCCCGGCTACGGCGGCAGGGATGGCAAACTCGGCGAAGCCCCCTTTGTCGCCGATGGCCGTGAAACCGCGCGTCTTGCTCTGGCGGAATTCGGGGGGCCTCTGTGGGTATGGGGGGAATCCCTTGGCGCCGGCGTGGCGGCCGGGGTTGCAGCCGACGAAACGCTGCCGGTCGAAGGTGTTGTTCTCATAACCCCTTGGCACAATCTGCCGGATCTGGCGCAGGCCTTGTACTGGTTTCTGCCGGCACGCCACCTGATACGCGATAAATACGACAACCAGGAGAACCTGAAGAAATATCCGGGTCCGGTTGCGGTATTAATTGCTGAAAACGACGAAATCATCCCGCCTGAACACGGCAGGCGCTTATATGAAGCCTTGCCGGAGCCCCGGCGGCAATGGATATTTTCAAGTGCCGGGCACAACAGCTGGCCCATTGAACCTTCCGCCCCGTGGTGGGGTGAGGTGTCGGACTGGCTGGAAGAAAAAAGCGCGCACCCGATCACTTGTGCGCCGTCATCAAGCCGGACTGGGTCGGCCCGGTAAAGGACAGGCGCTTGATATCCCTGAAGCCGGCGTCTTTCAGCATACCTGCGATTTCATGCTCGGTGTAAGAGCGGCCGTCTTCGGTGCCGACCAGCATGTTCAGAGAAAAAAGTGCCGGAAAAAGCGGCTGGGTGCGGGTTTCATCCAGGATGAACTCGTGGATGATGATTATGCCGCCCTCCTCCATGGCCCGCCACGCCTTGCGGATCATCTCCCGGCAGGCGTCATACCCTTCGCCGTGCAGGATGTGCGACATCCACACCACATCATACCCCACGGGAAGCTCCTGGTCCAGGTAGTTGCCGTCTTCAAAGCCGATTCGGTCTGTCATGCCGAAGCGCTCAATGGTCTTTTCGGCAAACGGGCGGGTGGTGGGCAGATCGTAAACCGTGGCCCTGAGTTCCGGGTGCTTCCGGCAGAAATGAATCGCATAGGTGCCAGGACCGCCGCCCATGTCGAGCAGTCGCCGCCTTCCTTCAAGGTCAACCGCCGCTGCAATCTGGGGGGCTGCCAGCGTGGCGATGTTGAACATTCCCATGAGAAACGCCTCCCGCTCGGCGTCGTTTTTCCGGGTTTCATCATCCCCGGGTTCCGGCTCCTGCACCGGCCTGCCGGTTTTCACGCTCTCATCCAGCCTGCGCCAGTAATCCACAAGATAGTGGTGGTGCATGATCATGTGGCCGATATAATCGGGGGAGTTCTTTGACAAGTATTTCGCCGCAGCCCCGGTATTGGCGTACAGGCCGCTTTCCTTTTCCGTCAACGCCATAGCGCTTAACGCGTCCAGAAGCCGGGTCATTGCGTCGACATCCGCACCCGCCCGGGCGGCGACATCTTCGGCCGATAGTTTGTCTTCGCCGATAACGGTAAACACGTCGAGCTTGACGCCCGCGTGGAGCGTCCCTGTTTTCCAAAAATAACCGGACGTCTCCAGAAGTGTGCCGGGGTGCCATTGTTGCAGCGTCATGATAACTCCTTGATCT
>SKZX01000422.1 GCA_007127175.1 Desulfobacterales bacterium | reverse complement strand
TTTCAAGGTCTTCAACCGATTCCAGGCATATCCCGCCCAGTATGTCATTGATTACGGGGCGCAGCGCATTTGCCTCGATTATGGCGTTATAGGCGCGGGTGGTGACGCAGAAGCCGTTCGGGGCCGCAACCCCCCACGCCTTGATCATCGAAAGATTGCGGGCTTTGCCGCCGGCCAGGGACTCTTCTGCTTCATTGTCCAGGGAAAGGACAAAAGGCGGTCCGGTTTGGGGGCGGTCCGTTCGGAGTGCGCTGCCCAGATCGGAAGAAATCCTGGAATGATACTCCTTTAACGCCCTGTAGCGGAGGGGATTGAGGGCAATGAGGCTTTTGGCCAGCCGGCTCACCCCCCGGTCCAGCTCGTTGCAGAGCCTGACCACGCGGGCATAATCGCATGACAGTCCCCGGTAATGGATTTCCTCGATTTCAGCCATCTTTTCCAGGCAGTAGCGGTCCAGGGCCAGCAGGTCCCTGAAGTACTGGTATTTTTGTCGAAGGCGCGTGCCCGGCGCAAACAGCTGCCGGGACCAGTGGCTGAAGAGTTGGGTAATCCACATTATGACGAACCGGGCGGGCTTTGATCGAGGACTTTTTCAACCTTCTCCTCGAGTTCGTAAATGTCAATGGGTTTGACCAGGTATTCATCGGCGCCCAGTTGGAGGCACTGCTGGGCGGTTTCAATGGTCGGGAACCCGGTGAGCATGATGGTCTTGATGGCGGGGGCGATTTTTTTCGCTTCCTCGAGGATCTCGACCCCGCTGAGTTTTTTAAGCTTGATGTCCAGGATAGCCAGGTCAACCGTCTCCTTTTTGATAAATGCCAGAAAATCCTCCTCCTCGGTAAAGGGGTGCACCGTGTGCCCTTTTCGCTTGAGAATCCGCTGGATCAGGATGCCTTCGTCATAGACATCATCAATGGTGGCAATTGTTGCCATTGTGTTCCTCCGTCGGTGTGTTTTCACACGGTTTTAAAGTGTCTTATTGCGGCGCTCGCCCGCTTTCCATGGTCGGTTCCAGGGGCAGTTCGATGATAAAAACCGTACCCGGCCCGAAATCGCCCGGCCCGAAATCGCCCGGCCCAAAATCGACAGATGCGGGAAAATCGTCGGGCAGATATTCCCTGGGCGGCGGGCTCAGGGCGGATATGCTGCCGCCGTGTTCCTGGATGATCCCGAAGGAAACCGAAAGCCCCAGGCCGGTCCCCTTGCCCACCTGCTTGGTGGTAAAAAAGGGATCGAAGATTTTGTTCAGGTGCTCTTCCTTGATGCCTTTTCCCGTATCGGCGATGCTCACCAGAACGCGCTGCCGGTGGGCGCAGAGCTTGGACTGCACATATATCGCGCCTTCTTGGCCAATGGCGTCGGCCGCGTTGTTGAGCAAGTTTAGCCAGACCTGCTTGAGCCGTTCAATATCCCCGGTCAAAGATGGGATGTTTTCGTCAAAATTGCTGAATATCTTTATGTGGTTCAAAAAGAATACATGTTCCACCAGCTTGATGACGTCCTGGAGGGACGCGTTGATATCCACGGTTTCAATGGCCGATTTGGAATACCGGGAAAAGCCCAGCAGGTCGGCAACGATCTTCCGGCAGACCTTGGTTTGTTTTTCGATGATTTTTAAATCATTTGTCAGGTTTTCATCCTTGATTTCCTCCATGAGCAGTTGCGTGTAGCCAAGGATGATGCCCAGGGGCGTGTTGATTTCATGGGCCACGCCACCGGCCAGGCGACCCAAATCTTCCATTTTCTGGGACTGAATGAGCTGTTCCTGGTATTTTTTGAGAATGGATATGTCGCGGGCCGTCAGAAGCAACCCGGTAATGCCGCCGTCCTGGTCGTAGACAGGGATCTTGATGAGATGGAGCGTTTTTCGGCCCTCGGGCCGGTTGACGGCAATCTGCTTGGAAAGGGGCTGACCGGTAATGAGGATCTGCTTGTCTTCATGAAAGTTCAGATCGGCCTGGTGCTCGGAAAAAAGATCCGCATCCGTTTTCCCGACGATGTCTTCCTCGCTGAGCCCCAGAAAATCGCCAAACGCCTTGCTGGCGAACTGGTAGCGCAGGTCCCTGTCCTGGAGGGTGATGAAGTCCGGTGTCACGTTCATGATGGTTTTCAGGAGCCCTTGCTGCCTGGCAATGGTCTTTTCGCGCGCCGTGAGTTCTTCAATGTGCGCCTTGACGGTGATGGCCATGACGTCGAAGGCTTCTGCCAGTTCCTGGACCTCATCACCGAAATTTGTCCGGTAAACCGGGCATCGCCGGCAGGACTGCATCTTGTGGGGGTGCTCCAGCCCGCTGCAGTCGGGGCAAAGGGTGCCGGGCAGGTGCCAGCAGCGCTGCTTGGTATCCTTGTATGCCGGGCATTCATTCCGGTCGCAGGCCATGATGTCCCAGCAGTTTTTCTCAAGGGGGAAGCCTGCCTGGACATCAAGGTTTCCCTCGATCATGGCTTCAGCCGACCGGCGCAGCCGGTTGAGGCGGAATGTCACGGTGTGGGCGAACCACAGGGCCAGCATGATCCCAATGCCCACAATCGCCAAGGTGCTCAACAGGCTGATCTGTTTCTGGCGGCGGACCTGGGCGTCCATCTCCTGCCTGGACAGTCCCAGCCGGACGGTGCCCAGGTTTCTCTCGCCGAGAATCACCTGCGCGTTGAAGTCGTAAATCAGCCCGGCTTCCGTTGACAGGAGCAGGGGCTGCGCTTTTTGTCCATCCAGGTTTACCCCCAGCAGGTCCACGGGGAACCCACCTGAAAATGTATGGGACAGGATGTTGTCGGCAGCGTCTGTTAGAAAAACATAGACAACGTCGTCATACTGGTTGTGGACGTTGTCGATGAGGTTTTTCATCTGCAGGAAGTCCACGGCCAGGATGGGCTCGGCCATGCGAAAAGCAAGGCCCGACGTCAGGGCCATGCCGCGTTTCCGGCCTTCTTCCAGAAGGGCCGCCGAGGACATGGCCGACAGGATGAGCCCGATGCCAAGCCCGCAGAACACCAGCATCACGGTGACGCCTAAAGTGATCTTGGTCTTCAGCCGGAGCCCGGAAAAAATGTTTGAGAAAATGTTATTCAAGGTCCAGGCCCACCTTTGCGCTCAATTCCCGGACAGGGTCGAAATCCCGGTCATCAGAGGGCACAAAGCCGATAAACCGGGCGGCGTCAAGGATTTCCCGGTGCCGGGGGTTGTTTTCAGGGTCAAGGGCCAGCATGGCGTCCCGGATCTGGCCCGCCGCTTCCTGGGAAAGCCTCGGGCTGTAAGCATACACCCATCCCGGGTACCAGCGGGTATTGTCGATGATCCGTATCTGGTCGATATCGATTTTGTCTTCCACCACGCTCAGCGACCCTTCCCGGATGGTGCCGATATCGTGAAGCCCGGCATACACGCCCAGGATGACGTTTTCCTGCCGGCCGCCGGAAAAGACCACTTCCCGGAAATCCTCCAGGTGGATCCCGTGGTCGACGAAATGCCCCAGCGGAAACAGGTAGCCCCCTGCCGATGACGGGTCAACGGCCACCCATGACTTGCCCCGGCAGTCTGAAATGTCTTTAATTTCACGATTGTCCTTCCGGGCGATGATCTGCCCCCGGAACTCGGCCCTGCCGTCTTCCTCGATGATTCGGGTCATGGCCCTTGCGCCGAAACGGTTGGCCAGTTTCACGTACACAAAGGGATTGGAATAGGAAATATCGATTTTACCCTGCCCGAACATGTGGATATGGTCGTCAAAGGTGTCCGGAAAGACCTGCCGGATGGACAGGCCGGTCTGCTCGGCCAGGTATTCCACCAGCCGGTGATGGCGTTGAAAAGACTCCGTGTGCGAATACTGGGGAAGGTAGGCATAGGTCAGGGCCGGGACCTGAAGGGTGAAAGCAATTTCCTCGCGTTTCTCCAGGGAGATTGTGATTGCTTCCTCTGTTTCCCCGCAGGCAGACAGAAAGACCGCGGCAAGCAGGATCATCCCGCAAATGATGCCTGCCGGTTTTTCACTGTGCCGTTTTGTCATTGTCCACCCCGAGGTCCTTTATCAACCGGTGCAGGTACTGGCGCTGGATACCGGCTGTTTCTGCGGCCTGGCTGACGTTCCCGCCGCTTTTCACGAGCAGTGATTCAATATATGACCGGTAGAAGCCTTTGAGCACCACTTCCCGGGCGTCCTTGAAAGGAAGGGCGAAAACATTGACATCATTGGGCAGGTGCGCTGTAAAACCGCTGTTTTCTTCGATGCACAGGTCCTGCTTGGTCAACTCGTTTCCCTGGCAGTAGATAACCCCTCGTTCGATGATGTTTTCAAGCTCCCGCACGTTGCCGGTGTAATCGTTGCGTTTCAGGGCATGCAGCGCGTCCGGTGAAATGGACCGGATATCCTTGCTGTTGATGCGGCTGTATCTGGCGAGAAAATGGTAGCTCAACAGCGGTATGTCCTCAGCGCGCTCCTTGAGGGGCGGCAGGTCAAGGCGGATCACATTCAGGCGGTAATACAGGTCTTCCCGGAAACGCCTTTCCCGGATCGCTTCGGTCAGGTCCCGGTTGGTGGCGGCAATAAATCGCAGGTCCGCTGTCCGGGTGGTGGCGCTCCCCACGGGTTTGTATTCCCCGTATTGCAGCAGCCGCAGGAGCCGGGTCTGCAGGCGGGGGTTCAGATCACCGATTTCATCGAGGAAAAGGGTCCCCTTGTGGGCCTCTTCCACAACCCCCTTGGTATCCTTGTAAGCACCGGTAAAAGCGCCTTTGACATGGCCGAAAAGTTCGCTTTCCATGATTTCCGGGGGCAGGGCGGCGCAGTTGAGGGTAACCAGCTTCCCTTCCCGCCGGAGGCTGTGGCGGTGAATGGCCCTTGCCACCAGTTCTTTGCCGGTGCCGCTGGCCCCGGTGATCAGTACCGTTCCCATGGTGGGCGCCACCTGGCGGATGCGTTCGATGATCGTGCGCATCAGGGGGGAGTTTGTCAGCAGCTCCGAGAAGCCGTCGGAATTGTCCGCCGCCTTTCGGAGCCCGCGGTTCTCCTTTAAAAGATCGTGCCACTGCAGCGCTTTATCCGTGGTCACGAGAATCCGTTCCCGGCGGAAAGGCTTGCTGATGTAGTCGAAGGCCCCTTTCTGGATCGCATCAACAGCGGTTTCAATGGTTGCGTAAGCCGTCATGATCACGACCGGAATGTCGGGGTCTAAGGCTTTCACGCCCTCTAGGACCTGTATACCGTTCATTTTCGGCATTTTGAGATCGGTCAGGACCATGTCGAACACGTCGTTATTCAATTCGTTCATGGCTTTGAACGGATCACTGTGAGCAATCACCTCATGTCCGGCTTCTCCGCTGATAATGCGCTTGAGCAGGCTCAGCATGTCTTTTTCATCATCGATGACCATTATTTTAGGCATGGCTTGTCCTTTCCGGAGCCGCTGGCATCGTTATGGTAAAGGTGGTACCCGGCCCGCCGGATGTTTCAGCCGTCTGGGACCGGCATTCGATGGTTCCCCCGTAGCGACTGACAATGCCGTAGCTGACGAACAGGCCCAGGCCGGTTCCTTCCCCTTCAGGCTTGGTGGTAAAAAAAGGCTCGAAAATGTGGCCGAGATCCGTTTCAGGTATTCCCGTACCGGTGTCGGAAACGGAGATGAAAACCCGCCGCTGCCCCTCATCCGCATAACCGGCGATGCGCAGCTCTCCGCCGGCGGGCATGGCGGAAACCGCGTTGTTGATAAGATTCAGAAAAACCTGCTGCAATTGCCTGAAATCACCTTTCACCGGGGGAAGATGCGCCTGCACGTTCATGTGCAGCGCGATATCGTTCATGTCCAGGGTGTGCCGGACGATTTTAATGACTTCCGCGATGCACTCGGAAAGGTCTGTGACTTGGGTGTTTTCCTGCCCGTGCCGGGCGAAGCTGAGCAGGTTTTCAACAATCTGCTTGCAATGCAGTCCCTGGCGTTCGATGGTTTTTAAATCCTCGAATGCCTGGCTTTCCGGGACGGCATCCTGCAGCAGAAGGTCTGAAAAACCGAGTATGACGCCAATGGGATTGTTGATTTCATGGGCGACGCCGGCTGCAAGGGTCCCCAGGGACGCCAGTTTTTCAGCGTTGATAAGACGGCTTTCCAGGTTTTTCTGGTCGGTAATGTCTCTTGCGATGCACAAAACCGCACTGACTTTTCCCTTTTTATCCTTCAAGGGCATGAAGTTGGCGTTAATCCAAATGCGGCGGTCTTTTTCAGCAATTTCCAGAATGTCTCGAACGCTTTTGGATTCATTGAAAACCTTGGTCGAAAGCTGCTGCATTTTTTTCGCCGCAGGGGTGGG
>SKZX01000166.1 GCA_007127175.1 Desulfobacterales bacterium | reverse complement strand
GATCCGCAAAAAAATGCCCCCGGGTTCACGGGTTTTTCTTTTTCCCGGGGATGCGCCGCTACGGCTTCTTTTTACGGCCCCCCGCACCCCCGTTCCGCCTGGCCGCAGCTTTTTGAATACGGGGTATTTTGACCGCTTTTGCATCATATGCCCGGGGTTTGCCTTCCATCCGGTTTTTGCGGGACAATCCCATATCTGAAAGCATCCCGGCGAGACGCTGCAAAGAGCCCAGGGTATCATCGAGCTGCGCAGGGGTCAAGGTGGGCACCTTTTCAAGGGCATTGAGGTAATCGGTTTCGTTGAAGCCGGCAAAGCGCGCCCGGCTGCTGAATTGTTCTATATCGGAGATATCCGGGCGGACCATGAGAAACTGTCCGGTAAACAGGCTGGCAATGTAATGGCCATCTACAATTACGGGGGCAGCGGCATCGTAGAGCCCGTTGGGGCATTTATACACGACGTGCGGTTTATGATCCTTCAGGCGTTCCGTAATGGCCTCGCTGCTCTTAAGGCAGTTGCGGGCGGTTTTTTCATGGACCCGGTGAAACCGGCTGCAAATCTCCTGCCACCCGGATCCGGCAATTATGTTCCCGTCTTTGTCCACCACCGAGGTGGAAAGCCCGGTTGCCGCGTGAAACGCCTCGATAATTTCCTGTATTTTTTCAAGATTCAACAGATCCCTGATGCCGTATTCCATAAAAACCTCGCCTGATTGACCGCTTTTTTATGCCCGCCTAACCGGAATGGGTATGGCAGGTTCGGACAACATCGACAACTTTGTCAATATCCGCGCTTTTATCAAAAAAGTAATCCGCGCCCAGCTTCATGCACTTTTCGAAATACTGGGGGTAGGCATAGTTAGAAAAAACGATAACGACCTGCGGCCGCGTCTCATATTTCATTGCTTCCAGCACATCGATACCGCTGCCGCCGGGCATCCGGATATCCAGGATGAGCACATGGGGCCGGATATCCGAAAGGCATTTAATTGTCTGGTCGAAATCATGCGCTTCATAAAGACCGTCCACGAAATTCAGTTCATCAATCATTTGCGTGAGACGCCTTCGCATGATGCTGGAATCGTCCGCGATGAGCACTTTCAAAACAACTGTCCTGTTGAATCTGTAATAGATGTTGACATGAAGCACCCTACCACTGACACGGGCAAGGAAATATAGGGGAAAAATGGTTTTTTTTGTAGGAGTATGCCCTTTTTTTTGTAGGCATTTGCCTACATGCCGCACCTGTCACAAAAGCTGTCAACAAACTGCGGTTCCGGTTCAAGGGCAAGGCGCCATCAGAAGGAAAGGCAGCGCATATTCAATACACGGGCGCATCTTGAAGCGGCCTGCAGGGCTGCAATTGCGCATCAAACGGGGTTTTGACACGGCCCCTAATGGTTTTCGACGAGCCCGTGCTTAATGGCGTAGTGAATCAACTGGGCATTGCTCTGGAGCCGCATCTTATCGAAAATCCTTGTGCGATAGGTACTGACCGTTTTTGGACTGACGCATAAACGCCCGGCTATGGCCGCAAGGGAATTTCCCCTGGCAAGCAATACCATAACGCTGAACTCCCGGTCCGAAAGACTTTCGTGGGGAAGGGAATCTCTTTTGTGTTCGATCAGGTCGGCCAGCTCCTCTGCCAGTCCGGTGCTGATATACCGGCCGCCGGAAGCGGCCTTTCGAATGGCGTCGACCAGCTCGTCAAACGCCTTGTCTTTTGTAAGATAACCGGAAGCCCCCGAACTGATAGCCCTGACGGCATATTGTTTTTCGGGGTGAACGCTCAGGATCAATACCGGAAGCCTTGGTTTTGCCTGCTTGATCGTTTTCAGTACATCGAGCCAGTCGGGACCGGGCATGGATATGTCGAGCAGCACCACGTCCACATTGTTCTGCGATGCTTTTTCTATCGCCTGGTAACCGTTTACGGCTTCATCCGCCAATTCCATATCCGGAACATCGGCCATGATTTTCTGAAGCCCGGCCCTGACGATAAAATGGTCGTCTGCAACAAGCACCCGGATCATAAGCTTTCAACTTTAAGTTGAGGCGTTTCGTCCATGTATTCCGCATCACCCATGCCGGCCAATTGTCGACCCTGCCTGCCCGAACACCATCAAAACCGATTCATTACCGGCGGCTTCAGGCCGAAGCCAACCGGCCCACGGCGGACAATTCCCGAGGCGCCGCCACTATGCCGCGCTATCGGGATTTTTCGCCAAGCGGAATTCTGGCCCGCACAGTCGTTCCCTTCCCGGGCCTGCCATCAAATTCGAGGGTTCCCCCAAAAGCCAGGACTCTTTCCCGCATGCCCACGATGCCGAAAGAGCGGGTCCGGTGGATGCGGTCCCGCGTTATACCGATGCCGTTATCATTGACCTTCAATACCAGCGACTGATCCGCCACATAAAGGTCCACCAGCACCGTTGTGGCACGCGCATGGCGGGTTACGTTGGTAAGCGCCTCCACAACGATGCGATACATGGCCGTTGCGATTTCCCCGCCCAGATTTTCAAGGCCCATTCCACTGTTGTAATAAACCTGGAGACCGGTTCTTGCCCTGTATTTTTCAATATACCATTCGATGGCCGCAGTCAGGCCCAGGTCGTCAAGAATAGATGGCCGCAGCTCGGAAACCAGTTCCCGCGTGAATTGGATCAGGTAATCCACCAGTCCGGTCATGGACCGCGTGGTCTCAAAAAGCGGCGCGTGGTCCGGAAGGTGACGGGCAAGCTGCTTTTCGTGGAGGCCCAGGTCGATTTTCAAACCGGTCAGCGCCTGTCCCAATTCATCATGCACGGTTCTGGCGATTTCCGTTCTTTCCTGTTCCCGTACATCCTGCAGATACTTGGCGAGCTGCCGCAATTGGTGCTGGGACTGGCGCAGCTCGTTTTCAGCCTTCCTATAATCCGTTATATCCCGGAGGATTGCAATGATTTTTTCAACGCGGGAATCGGAGAAAAGGGGATGGTAATGCACTTCGAGAAGCCGTGTGCCGATGCCGGGATAAAATTCCTTGCGCTCATAAACGACGTTTTCACCGGAAAAACAGCGATCCATGTAGGGCTTGATGATAAACTGGAAATAATGCATCCCGACAAGCTCACCCACGGTTTTTCCGATCACCGCTTCCCGGTCTTTCCCGTGACGCGCCAGGTAGGCTGCATTGACCATCCGATAGGCATAATCGCGGTCGATGACCGCCATGAGCTCTTCCGATCCCTCCACCGCCAAACGGTATTCTTCCAGGAGGCCTTCAAACTGCTTACGCGGCGTTATTTCAACGGCAAAGCCTTCAATTTCGAAATCTTGCGCGGACAAGTGCCGGCTGATGCGTGCGCTCATGGACAGCCATACATGTTCTTCTCCCCTGCGAAGCGCTTCACACTCAAAATTCTCCACGTACCCGATTGTTCGCAATTGCCGCAGGAAATCATTTACAGTCCCGGAATCGACGAAAAGGTGGGACGATATATCACGGATGGTGGAAGGGACCTGGTCAAAACGCTCAAACCCGGCAATTCTCGCCATTTCAGGGTTCACGTCAAGCAAATCCCCCCTTGAACTGGCGCGGAATATGCCCACGGGGGCATTCATGAAGAGCTTGCGAAGCTTGCTATCGCTCTCCTTCAACAATTGTCCTGGCGTTTTTTGGCGCATGCGCTTTTCCGGCATAACGCGTGATTCGGGTTTAAAAGCAGTATTGCCTCATTTTCCTTTGCCGCCGCCCAGATAGGCTTGCACCACGTCCGGGTTTTCCAGCAGGGCTGATGCGCTGTCTTCCATGACGATCTTCCCAAGCTCCATAACATAGCCGCGGTCTGCCAGCTTCAGCGCGATACGGGCATTTTGCTCGACCAGGATCACGGTCACGCCGGACGCGTTTATCTCCCTGATCGTACGGAAAATCTGCCTGGCCAGTACCGGTGCGAGCCCCAGGCTGGGCTCATCGAGCAGGAGGAGGCGGGGGTTGGACATCAAGGCACGGCCGATGGCAAGCATCTGCTGTTCGCCGCCGGACAAGGTGCCGGCAAGCTGGCTCCGCCTTTCGGCAAGGCGCGGGAAAAGTTCAAAAATCCATTCAAGGCTGCTTTTCAGGCGGTCGCGGTTTTTTGCGGTAAACGCGCCCAGGTCGAGGTTCTCCTGAACGGTAAGCGTCCCGAAAATCCGGCGCCCTTCAGGCGCCTGGGTGATTTTCTGTTCCACGATCCTGAAAGCGGGCAGCCGGTGAATGGGTTTCCCGTTGTATAAAATTTCTCCCGAGGACGGCCGCACCAGGCCGCAGAGGGTGTTCAGCGTCGTTGACTTGCCGGCGCCGTTTGCGCCAAGGATACAGACAATCTCGCCTTGCCTGACGGCAAGATCGATGCCGTGAAGCACCCGGACGCTTCCATAGTTCACCTGCAGTTTTCGAACCTCAAGAATCATTTCAAGACCGCTTTACTTTTTTCATTTTCAGCCCAAAACGATGTCGCCATTGTCATAATGCCAGATGTTCCCGCCATGGCTGGATCAAGCCAAAATACATGCCGTTTTCAGGGTGCCGGACTTCAATGCCGGACGTGATTAAGGCGGCCGGAAAAATGCCGTTCGGGCACTGCCTATATATCATCATCCTCACTGCCCAGATACGCCTCAATCACTTTTGGGTCCGTTTTTATGGCTTCAGGAGACCCCTCGGCAATCTTTTTCCCGTGCTCCAGCACGACAATGTGTTCACAGGCCCGCATGACCAGGCTCATGTCGTGTTCGATCAGCATCACGGTGATGCCCCGGCTTCTGATGCGCAGGATCAGATCGACCAGCGCCGTTGTCTCGTATTCGTTCATCCCGCCGGCAGGCTCATCGAGGATGATCAGGCCGGGATCAGACGCCAGGGCGCGGGCTATCTCCAGGAGGCGCTGGTTCCCGTAGGACAGATTTTTTGCCAGGTTAACGGCCTGCGCCTCAAGCCCGGTAAAGGCCAGCTCCGCCATGGCCTTGCCCATGGCACGGCGCTCTTCGGCGCGCTGCCCCGGCAGTCGGAACATTGCCCCGATCGCCCCGGACCGCATCCGGCAATGGTACCCCGCAAGCACATTTTCCAGGACAGACATATTTGAAAAAAGCCGTATATTCTGGAATGTCCGGGCTATCCCCAGGGCAACCACCCGGTGGGTCAGCATCCCCGTGATATCCTTGTCCTTGAAAATAATGTTTCCTTTATCCAGCTTGTAGTTGCCCGTAATCAGGTTGAAAACAGTGGTCTTTCCCGCACCGTTGGGGCCGATCAGGCCAAAAACAGACCCCTCGGGCACATCAAAGGAAACGTTTCCCACGGCCATGAGCCCGCCAAAGTACTTCACGGCCTTCTCGACGCGAAGCAGGCTCACAGGGCCACCTCCTTTTTGTCGAGCTTGTCTATGGGATAGGTGTGCGGCTTGGGCGGCAGGATACCCTGGGGCCGAAAAATCATCATGACCACCAGGGCAAGGCCGAAAATAAGGAGCCGGTACTGCTGGAGGTCATGAAAGAGCTCCGGCAAACCGATAATCAGGATAGCGCCCAGCAACACGCCGGGGATGCTGCCGGACCCGCCTAAAATGACAATCATGAACATCACCACCGACTCCCAGAAGGAAAAGGATTCCGGGGAGATAAACGTAATTTTGCCCGCATAGAGGTTGCCGACCATGCCGGCCCAGAAGGCCCCGATGACAAATGCCGACAGCTTGTACCCGGACGTGTCGATGCCGGACCCTTCGGCCGCGACACTGTCCGAACACAGATACTTGAGCGCGCGCCCGTAGCGGGAATGCTCAAGCAGGTAGAAAACGGCAATGGTAAACGCAATAAAGGCTGTCAGCAGAAAAAAATAGTGCCCCGGGTTTACGATGCCGTTGACGGTAATGCCAAAAACCTGCGGGCTGGAAATGCCGAATATGCCGTTGGGTCCCCCCGTGATGCCAAAAATGTTGTTGACCAGGGCGATCCGGACGATCTCCACCATGCCGATGGTCACAATCAGAAGATAATCACCGCGCAGATGAATAATGGGACGAGCAACGACCAGGGCGAACACCCCCGCCAGGATACCGGACAGCGGCAACAGCCAGAGCACGGGAATACCGTATGATGTATTGATAATGGCGGTTGCATATGCCCCTATGGCAAAAAAAGCCGCATGCCCCATATGAAACATGCCACCATACCCCAGGATGATATTCAAAGACAATCCCAGCAGGGCATAAATGGCGATGTTGTTGAGCACATCCGTATGATAGTTGCCCAGAAATAAGGGCGCCACAAGCCAGCACACGGATACCGCCGCATAGATAAT
>SKZX01000024.1 GCA_007127175.1 Desulfobacterales bacterium | reverse complement strand
CCCTGGCCGGGGCTCAAACAATGCAGGGTGATTTGCGTCACTGCGCCAAGAGCGATCACCAAGGGAGACCAATGTTGCTTCAGGCAATGCCTCCCCCCCCTCACTGAATGAAATTGGTCATTTTATACATCGCCTGCATCACGGTTTTTTTTGAACGGGAAACCCTTTATTTGCGTGTGGAGAACATAGAATTCCCTGTGCAGCAGGTCATTGAGCAGCAGACTGGAAGTCTGTCCCCTGGGGGGGTCTGCAAATTCGACCCTGATACCGACGCCGAGTGGCTGAAAAACCTTCCGATGGAGTTGCCCTTATAAAATTGATCAATTTCAACCGGGTGGGGCCGGGTATTGCCCGCAGCAACAATTGCAGGGGGTTGCTGATAACTCCTGGCGAAGCGCGGACAAGCGCCCTGTGGCCTTGCCGTTTATAAGTGCCCGAACGAAAATCAGGATTTTTTGTCAAGGTCAAGGAAGGCGAAAATTTTAACCGCAGGAATACTCGTCGTATTTCGAGGATTAAAATTTGAGCCTGACGCAGAGATTGACAAAAAAGACGATTTTTGTTCAGGCACTTCACAGGGGGCGTTCAAACAAGCCATGGAGATATCAGCGTTCTCCTGCAGTTGCAAGGGCAATACCCGGTGCCACCCGGGGGAAATTGTCCTTTAATAAAAGGGCAGGCGGATACAATGGGCCTTCGTTTTTCGCGCCAACGACGTTCTAAAAAAGGTCGTCCATATCTCCGGGAAACGGTGTGGCTCTCTGGAGAAATCGCCACATTTTCCGGATCTGGGCCTCAACGGGGGTCCGGATGGTCGTCACCCTGTAATCACCGACGGTTCCGGTAACCCTGGCCTGAAAAACGGTCCGGCGCAAAAAATCAAGGGTATGATGTTTCAAAATGCCAACAATGGGAATGCGATCCAGAAAACTGTCGTTTCTCGCCAACGTGACAATCAAAAAAAGCGACTGGTCCTGGAATGCAACATCGTTTTGAAGCCTGATATACCCTTCCAGGTAAATCGGTATGGAACCGCCCGTAAAAAGAAGGTCTTCAATACCGATGATGCCGTTTTCAATACTGAATACCCCATAGGCGTCGGTCACCGGATTCTGTGTGGGCAATTTGAGGTCAAAAAGGCTTAAAACCGAGACCAGAAGGGGGAAACTGTACAGCCTGCCACGATTGACCGCCACCTCCCCCCTCCCTTTTATCGATTGCACGTCCGTTGATCGCCCCTCCAGGATCACCCTGGATTGCAGCCTACCCTGAAATGCCTGCTTCTCCATGACTTCAAAGGATGTTGCGAGGCTTTCAAGGGCCATTTCCGTTATTCCGAATTGAACCGACCATGTTTTGTCTGCCGTGTTAATCTGCGTCGATGGCGCGTCAAGGCTGCCGCCGTAGGCCTGAATATGAAGATTTCTGAAGCCAAGCACAGGGGGGGCATGGTGAAAATCAGCGGACAGGTGCTCGCCCTTGAATTTTCCGGCAGTTACGTCGGAAAGGGAGATGCTGCCCGAGGCTTCCTCACCGGAAAACCGGACATCAACAACACCGCTGCCGCCCAAGGGCGGCATGCCGGAATTGGAGATTTCCGCCCCCTCCAGCGCTGCGGTCAAATGCCCGGACAGGCCCCATGCGTCTTCCGGCCGGGCTTCAATGCGGCCGTGTATTTTTGCCCGGCCACCCGCACTCAGGCCATCGGCTTCGGACAGGAAGGGCACCCGGCGCAACAGGTCCGGCGTCAGCGGAAACATTTCGGTATTGATCACCAGGTATGGATCATCATCTCCGGCGGCAAGGGGAAAGCGCCCGTTTCCATCCACGCCGATGCCGAAGACCCGCCCTTTGAAATCATTCAATTCAACGCCTTCTGCGTCCTTGATCAGGTGGCCTTCCAGTGACTCAGCCACCCGCCCGTAATCCGGATGGGAAGAAGAAACAGCCGAAAGGGCCATCTCCGCCTGGATACCGGCAAGGGAATCGGCCACGGACCCGTCTGCGGGCCGCCAGTTCCTGGCCTCAAGGAAAATATCAAAGCGGCCGTCAATATCCCATTGCCCCAATTCCAGGTTCAACCATGCCGGTATGTCCCGGTTCAGGGGCACATCTTTCCCCTGCACCGAAAAATCCGCCGCCAGCCGGTCTTCGAGCAAAAGCGCGCCGGAACCTCGGACCGGGCTTCCATCAATGTCTCCGGAAACATCCTCGAAAACAATGCGCGGTGAACCCGTAAACCATTGAATACGTCCTTTCGCGTTGGAAAAAGTCATTGGCAGGGCCGGCGGGGCAAGGGTCTCGGCCCCAACCGTTAAATCAAGGCCTGTCTCGTCATCCGTCAACCGGATATGTCCGCCCACCTTCGCGTTTGAAGGCCCTGCAAAAAGAACGCCCTCGGCAACCGCTTCGGGCAGCAACGCCATCAGGTCGGGGTTTTGGGCGATATCTTCGAAATGAATGTCGAAATCATAATTTTCCATGTCCATATCCAGGATGTCGAAAGCGCCGGACACCTCGGCCCATCCACCCCAGAAACGGGCGAATGCGCGCTCCACAGTCACTTTGTCACCTGTCCGGACGGCGGCTGTTGCCTCAAAAACAGACGCTTCAATGTCCGGATCCTTCAATGTGCCGGAACCCTCCCGAACATCGAGATCCACCCGATAGTCCATGCCGCCCGCCGGAAGCCACTCGCCTTCTGCTGCCGCATCGAGCACGCCGCCATCGATCCTGCCGGGTTGAACCCATTCCGGAAAAATGCTGAAAATCCCCATTGCTTTCAGTGCAGCAAGATCCAGCCGCGTCGCGTCCCCGTAAAAACGAAAAGACGCAACCCCTTTTTCGCCCAGTTCCAGCTGCGCCGCCGGTATGGCAATCCGCCCCCCGGCCACCTGAAAATCCGCATTGTGGAAAACCACATCCCTGCCGTCAAGCTGCACCCCGGACCGGCCGTTGGCAATAACCAGGCCGGTCGAAGGATGGCCGGCGGTGATTCCGGTAAGCTCAAGGTCCCCTATCCATTGGCGCGACGTGGTCAAAAAGGTGACCGCACCGGACAATGCCCCGCGGACCTTGACCGTTGACGGGTCGACATCAACGCCGGCAATCGTCAATGCCGGCAAAAAAGAGAGGTCAAACCCGGTTGCCGTGATCTCTGTTTCGATAAAACCCGCTTCAGGGGCTGCATCAAAAGTGAATTCAACATCGTTTTTTCCTGCAAGAAAAGAGACCGTACCGGTTATGATTTGCGCATCACCTTGCCCTGCGGAAACACGGAGCCGCTTAAATTGAAACGGCCTGAACGGATCCGAAAGGGGCCAGTCAATCGTGCCGTCATCGATTTCCAGCTCAGGGAATATGACTGAATCCTCCGCCGCTGCCAGCAGGACAGACACCCTCTCCAGGATGTCTTGCGTCACTGCGGCTTCAACGCTGCCGATCTGAACCCGCCGGGGGCGATAGCCACCGGCCAGAAGCGCCCGCATGTCATGCTGCACAGCCATGTCTGCCAGCAGAACAGGCGCGCTTCCATCCCCTTCCGGGCGTATGGTCACGCGTTTTACACGCAATCCCCTGTAAAGGCTGAAAGATGGCTTGTCGAGCGTTACCTGCGCATCGACCAGGCGCGCCAGCTCTTTTTCAGCCAGGGGCGCCACCACCGGCCCCAGTGGGGCGAAAAAAAGGGCGATACCCCCCAGGCAGACAAAAAGCAGCGCGGTCAGGAATCGCTTTATATATTTAGGCATCATTATCGGTTCGTGAGGTCCGGTTTATAAACAGAAATGTATCGGTCAACGGTCCGGAAAAAAACGCCGGCGGATGCTGTTGACCAGGTCGATATCCGCCGCATACGGCACTTTCGGCCGGAAAGGGACGTCCATGACCAGATCCTGCCCAAACGGCATGTCCCGGACCTTGATATTATAGGCATGGTGCATCAGAAATTCAAGATTGACAACGTCTTCAACGTTATAAGCGATCAGGGTCTCCAGTGCCTGCCGGTTAGCCCGCTTTTCATATTCCATCCACAGAAGCACGGCAAAATAACCGTCCACGCCTTCCAGTTCTTCCCGGGATATGCCGAACTGCTTCTCCACATTTTTCAGCCCACCCTTGAACCCGAGACTGCCCAATACATATCTCAGATCAATATGGGCATGGGGCAGCCGGACATCAAAAAAAGACTCGATAAAGGGCACGTCAAACGATTTTCCATTATAGGTCACAAGAAGATCATACGCCCCGATATCATAGATAAAAGAGTCCAGGTTGTCCCCGTTGACATAGGTTCTTATGTCCCGCCCGTCATACAGGGCAATGGTGGTGATAATGCTCAGGCCCCTTTCCAGTCCGGTGGTCTCGATGTCGATATAGGCGGTTTTGTGCTTGAAATCTCTGAACATCCGCCAATGCTCGGAACCCTTCAACCGTTCATAAAACCAGGAAGCCTCGCCTGCCGCCAGGGCCGCCACGGACGCGGAGATGCTGCAGGCCATCGAATTCAATGCCGCCCGGCCAAACGAGGGTTGCCGCCAGTTCAAAAAATCGTGCCAGCCATGGATATCAGCTTCCCACAGCCGTTTTTCCGTTCGGGGACCGATCCCCTGGATATGGCAGAATGTATTTTCTAGCATGGTGTGCCCGTTTTTCCCCTTTCCTTATAACCGCGGTATTCCGCTTTACGACAGAAAGCCTTTAGCCCGGCGTATTTTTCCATTCGATTCGCTTACAAAATATGTTAAACCCATCGTGAAAACCACAAATAAAATGATTCGCAACAGGAAAAATCGGTGCACAAATGAAGGTTTCCATCACAAGGGCTTTGAATTATTTTGATATCGGACCGGACTACCGGATTACCCTGGGGGCACTGTTCCGGGTATTGCAGGAGGCGTCCGGCAAGCATGCCGACGATGCCGAAAATGCCATGACCGCCGTGGGCCGCCGCTGGATATTGAGCCGGATTGCAGCGCAAATCGACCGATACCCGATATACGGTGAAGAAGTGACAGCGGTGACATGGCACAGGGCGTCAAAAGGGTATAAGACATACCGGGAATATGAGCTCTATTCCGGCGACACCCGGATTGCTTCGGCCACCACGGTCTGGTTGTTCTATGATCTCGACGCCCGCCGCCTGCTGAAAATACCCCCGGAAACAGGGAACCGGTACGGTACGGTTGCACAGTCTGCAACAGAATTCGATCTGGATGCCTGGAAACCTGCAATGCCAATCAACCCGCTGCACAAAACGCTTATCACCACGCGGCCCACAGACTACGACCCCCTTAACCACGTCAACAATGCGGTTTATTTCGATTATCTGCTGGCCCTGCTTGGCCGGAACGGGTTTGACCCGGCCGGACTGAAATCCATCCACCTGCATTACAACCGGCAGATCGGCAGGGATGTCGAAACCCTTGAAGCCGGTTATGAAATCAACGGGAATACGGGGGTTTTCAATATTTACAAAGACGATACGGTATTTGCATCGGGAAAGTGGGAGGCGTCCTGACGGGCAAAAAAAAAAGCGGGGCCGGGCAACGGGCCGCGATCCGCTACAGGCAGGGGGCAAACCCTGCCCGTATAGGAATCGGGGAAATCGATTTCGATCCCGAAGAAACCCCATCCCAACTATCGGACGCACTGGGTGCTCACGCTTCGCGCCAGTGCTCCTTGACGTTGGCGTCTTATTTCAAACCCCCGGAACACGCGGGTTTGCCTGCGGTTTGGAACAAGGTGCCGCCGCGATTTTGAATCGAAATCCGAACTTTAAAACGGCTTCTAATCGATGGCGTCAAACCGGCATGCGCTGTAGCAGCTCAGGCACTGGATGCACTTTTCCTTGTCGATAACCGCCAATTCCTTTTTCTTCCAGGCAATGGCGTCCACGGGGCATGCCTTGTAGCACAGTCCGCACTTGGTGCATTTTTCCTCCACCACCCGGAACTCGAGCAGCGCTGCACAGCGCTTGGCGGGGCATCGTTTTTCATGGACATGGGCATCATATTCCTCCCTGAAGTAACGAAGCGTCGACAGCACGGGATTCGGGGCCGTCTGCCCCAGGCCGCACAGGGAGGAATTCTTGATCACCGCCGACAGTTCCTCGAGTATTTCAATGTCTTCCGGAACGCCGTGGCCTTCGCAGATCCGCTCCACGATCTCAAGAAGGCGCCTTGTGCCTTCCCGGCAGGGGGTACATTTACCGCAGGACTCCTCCTGGATGAAGTCCATGAAAAAGCGGGCCATATCGACCATACAGGTCTGATCGTCCATGACGATGACGCCGCCCGATCCCATGATCGCGCCGACCTTGGCGATCTCCTCGAAATCGACTGCGGTGTCCAGGAGGTGCTCCGGAACACACCCGCCGGACGGCCCGCCGAGCTGCACCGCCTTGAATTTCCGCTTTTTTGGAATGCCCCCGCCGATCTCGAAAATCATTTTTCTAAGGGAGAGCCCCATGGGCACTTCCACCAGCCCGATGTTGTTGACATCCCCCGATATGGCAAAGACCTTGGTTCCCTTGCTGGTTTCCGTTCCCACGGAAGCATAATGCTTGCCCCCGTGCAGAATGATCTGCCCGACGTTGGCCAGGGTTTCCACATTGTTGAGCACCGTGGGCTTGTTGAAGAGCCCCTTGTGGGCCGGAAACGGCGGCCGTGGTCGGGGCATGCCCCGCTTGCCCTCGATGGAGCGCATGAGCGCCGTTTCCTCGCCGCATACGAACGCCCCCGCCCCCTGGTAAATCTCCAGGTCGAAACCAAAACCCGAGCCCAGGATGTCTTCTCCGAGCAGCCCGTATTCCCGGGCCTGTTTGATGGCCAGCTCCAGCCGCTCCAGGGCCAGGGGGTATTCCGTCCGGCAGTAAATAAAACCCTTGCTGGAACCGATGGCCCTTGCGGCAATGATCATGCCCTCCAGAACCGCGTGGGGATCGGCCTCAAGAATGCTGCGGTCCATGAACGCCCCGGGGTCACCTTCGTCCGCGTTGCACAGGGTGTACTTGATGTCGCTTTTCGTCTTGCTGGCGAATTCCCATTTCACGCCGGCCGGGAACCCGGCGCCACCCCGGCCCCGCAAACCGGAAGTCTTGACTTCCTCGATGATCATTTCCGGTGTCATTTCCAAAAGCGCCCTGGCCGCACCGAAATATCCGTCACGGGCGATATACTCGTCAATATTCTCCGGATCAATATACCCCTTGTTCCGCATGGCCCAGAACATCTGGTTGGCGAAAAAAGGAATATCGTGCATAATCGGTATTCTTTTTTTCGTGGATGGGTCCTTGTAGAGCAGCCGCTCCACCCATTTCCCCTTGATCAGGTGTTCCTCCACGAGCTCCGGAACATCTTCGGGCCGCAACTTCTGGTAAAAGACGTCTTCCGGCAATACGAGCATTACCGGTCCCACAGCGCAAAACCCGTTGCAGCCGGTCTCAATCACACGGACCTCGCCGTCGAGCTCCCGGCGCGTGATTTCGGCCGCAAGGGCATCCTTGAACGGATTGCTCCCGCTTGCCCGGCAACCGGTCCCACCGCATAGCATCAACTCCAGCCTGACCTGGTTCATTCTTCTCTCCTGCGCACAATCATATGCAATCGTTTGGGGTCTATTGAATGATGACAAAACCGCCTGCTACTCATACTTTTCAAGTATGTCGATCACATTGTCCGGTTTTATGTCGCCGTAGGTATCCTGGTTCACCACGAGTACGGGCGCCAATCCGCATGCGCCCACACATCGGACCGCTTCGAGGGAAAAACGCCTGTCCTCGGTCGTTTCGCCGTCGTGGATGCCGAAGGTGCTGCCGATCCGGTGCATGACTTCCTTGATCCCTTTCACATAGCATGCCGTTCCCAGGCACGCCCGGACTTTATGCCGCCCCTTGGGTGTAAGTGAAAACAGGGAATAAAAAGTTGTCACCCCGAACACGTCGCTCCTGGGGAGATTGAGCCCCTGGCTGATATAATCGATCAGCTCAACGGGCAGGTATCCCACCTCGTCCTGGCACATCCTGAGCACCGGGATGACCGCGCCCGATGCATTTTTGTGGGTGGTGATAATTTCGTCGATTCTTGCATTCATCTCCGGCGTAATATCCGGATGATCAAGCCTTGGCATAACCGTTTCCTTTCCGTCTTATTTCGGTCCATCCAGAAATGGCTGATTTGTCCATTTTCTGCGTCCGGCTCAAATATTGATGAACCCGTAAAAAGTCGTTTTCAGACGGCTTTGTAAAAAGTTCAAGATTCAGGCGCGAGCAATTTTTGAAGAATTGATAGTACTTATGCGTACGTGAGATTCTTCAGAGATTGCCCGCAACGCAGATATTGGGCTTTACGAAGTCGTCAAATATTAATCCTCAAAATATGTCGCATATTCCTGCGGTTAAAATTTTCGCCGCCCTTGAACGTGAAAAAATTTTCTCTTTCCTGGATGGACACTATTTATCAGCAGCCCATTCCACGGGAAAGCTTCAAATTTGTTACTTTTCCACAACTCCGGTAAAAAGTCAATATATCGATTAAAACTTGTTTCCCTTGGAAACTGACCCTGCTTTTGCATCTGAGAATGCAACTGACTATGGCGTTAAACAAAAATTGCTGGTATAGTGCGGGCAATTTTTGTATTCAAATCCTTCCAGTGTTTTTTGGGGAAAAATATACCAATTGCAGCAGAAACCAATCGGAGGAAAAGAAAATATGGCCAAAGTTACCGTTGATGATCTCAAACGGATCAAAGAACAAACAGCCGCTGAAATGGCCCTGCGACAGATCCCCGAAACAGCCCGTATAACCGTTCATATTGGGGATTGCGGCCTGGCCGCAGGCGCCCGTGACGTATTAAAAGCATTCATGAAGGCGATGGCAGCATCGGACCGACGGGATATCCGGATCCTGGCGGCGGATTGCCTTGACCCTGAAAACTGCGCCAACGAGCCGAAGGTTACGGTAAAGATTGGCGACGGCGCGCCCGTCCTCTTTGAAAATGTCACCCCGGAAAAGGCTGAGGAGATTTTTACCAGCCACGTGGTGGGGGGATAGGTTGTAAGTTGTAGGTTGTAAGTTGTAGGTTACAGGTTGTAAGTTGTAGGTTGCAGGTTAGAGGATGAAAGCCGGGTTTGGGCACTCCTGGTGCAACGGGAATGGCAAAGAATGTCTCTGGTGAACCGGGAGACAGAATTAAATTCTGTCCCCTGGGGGCCCTGCCAATCAAGCGCGTTGAAAAAGGTTCAAAACACCGGGTCAGGTTCAGGGGAGGCAAGCACCGCCAAACAAAAAAAAACGGGGGCGGAATCACACCCCGCCCCCGATACTTTCAACTTACAACCTACAACCTACAACCTACAACTTACAACCTACAACCGATATCACGCCGCCTTGGAGATCCTCACCGCGCAGACCTTGAGCTCCGGTATCTTTGAAACCGGATCCAGGGCCGAATTGGTCAACCGGTTGGCCGCGGCTTCGGCATAGTGAAACGGAATGAACACGGTACCGTCCACGGCCTTGTCCGACACGCTCAGCAGCACTTCAATTTCCCCGCGCCGGGAAGCGACCTTGACACGGTCACCGTCCGCCAGGCCGTATTTGTCGGCATCGGCCCTTGACATCTCGACAAAGCTTTCAGGGGCCCGTTCGTTCAGCCCGTCTGTTTTCCGCGTCATGCTGCCCGTATGATAGTGGTACAGCACCCGCCCGGTGGTCATGTACAGGGGATATTCATCATCCGTGGTTTCCGCAGGCGGAAGGAAGTCAATGGGGAAAAACTTCCCCTTGCCGATGGGAAACGCTTCCGTATGCAGGATCGGGGTTCCGGGGTGGTCTGCAGCCGGGCACGGCCAGTGCAGCCCTTCCTTTTCAATTCGATCCCATGTGATGCCGCCGTAAGAAGGGGTCACCCGGGTAATCTCGTCAAAAACCGCCGCCGCATTTGCGTATCCCATGTCAAAACCCATGCGCGTGGCGATCTCCGCTGTTATCCGCCAGTCTTCCCAAACTTCACCCGGCGGCTCGACAGCTTTTCTCACCCGCTGAACCCGGCGTTCGGTATTGGCGAACGTGCCGTCCTTTTCCGCAAAGCAGCAGCTTGGCAGCACCACATCCGCCATCTTTGCGGTCTCGGTCATGAAAATGTCCTGGACCACGAGAAAATCCAGGTGCGAAAAGCATTCTTCGGCATGGTTCAGGTCCGCGTCCGACACGAGCGGGTTTTCGCCGATGATGTACATGGACTTGAACTCGCCCGTATGCGCCTTGGGCAACATCTGCGTCACCGTCAGCCCCGGCTTGTCGGAAAGCCCCGAAACGCCCCAGGCTTTTTCCATTTTGGATATGGCACCGGGGTCATTCACAGGCTGGTAGCCCGAAAAAACGTTGGGCAGGCCGCCCATGTCGCACGCCCCCTGCACGTTGTTCTGCCCGCGCAGCGGATTGACGCCGCCGCCGCGGTTGCCCAGGTTGCCGCAGAGCATGGCCAGGCTTGCCAGGCACTTGACGTTGTCGGTTCCCGTGACGTGCTGGGTGATGCCCATGCAATAAAGGATGGAAGCGGCCCTGGCACCGGCATAGAGCCGGGCGGCCTCGACAATGTCTTTGGCCGGAATCCCGGTGATCTCCGAAACGTATTCCGGCGTGAATTTTTCAACCATCGCTTTCAGTTCTTCAAAACCTTCGGTCCGGTTTTCCACAAAGGATTTGTCATGGAGGTCTTCCTTGATGATGACGTGCATCAGACCGTTGAGCCATGCCACATCCGTCCCCAGGTTCTGCCGGAGCCATTTATCGGCGAAATCGACCAGCTTGATCCGGCGGGGGTCCACCACGATCAGCTTCGCCCCCCGGCGGGTGACAGCGCGTTTGACAACGGAAGAAATCACCGGGTGGTTTTCGGTCGTATTGGAGCCGGTGACCAGGATCACGTCGGCTTCCTCGATGTCCGCGATGGTGTTGGTCATTGCCCCGCTTCCAAACGTAGCGGCCAGACCGGCCACTGTGGAGCTGTGTCAGAGCCGGGCGCAATGGTCGATGTTATTCGTCTTGAGCACCGCCCGGGTAAATTTGTTGGCCAGGTAATTGTCCTCGTTGGTCACGCGGGCGGATGTCAGAACCCCCATGGCATCTCCGCCATGGGCGTCCCGGATCTCGGTGAACCGCCTGGCCACCAGGTCCAGGGCTTCATCCCAGGAAGCTTCCCTGAACTTCCCATTCTCCTTGATCTGCGGGGAGGTCAGACGTTCCGGAGAGTGTATGAAGGAATACCCGAAGCGCCCCTTGACGCACAGGCTGCCGTTATTGGGCGGGGAATCTTCGGTTCCTGTCACCCGGATCACCCGGTTGTCCCGGACGTGCAGGGTGAGCTGGCACCCCACACCGCAGTAACTGCATGTCGTCCTGATTTTCCGGGCCTCCCAGGGGCGCCACACGTAGCGGGAATCCTTTTCCACAAGGGCGCCCACGGGGCAGGCCTGGATGCACTCGCCGCAGAAGACGCAGTCCGAATCCTTGAGCGCCCGGTCCCCGCCGGCCACGATCTTGGCGTCAGATCCCCGGTAGCCGAAACTGATGGCATTGTTCACCTGAATGTCGTTGCATGCCTGAACACACCGACCGCACAGGACGCACCGGGAAAAATCCCTGACAATAAAAGGGTTCACCGTTTCCATGGGATACCTGGGCGCCGTGCTTTCAAACGCTTCGCCGGATACCTGGTACCGGTAAGCCAGGTCCTGAAGTTCGCAGTCCCCCCACACCGGGCACAAATCATCGGTGTTGTCGTATTTCTGGACTTCCAGCTGGAAGGCCGTGAAGCTGCCGGTATCCGATTTTCTCACGGCGCAGTTGTGGTTGCCCGAAGCCAGCAGCAGCTCAAGGCTCATGCGGCGGGAAACGACGACCTCCGGTGATTCGGTATGCACGACCATGCCGGGCTGTGAGGGCGTCGTGCATGCGGGCATCAGGGATCGTGCTTTTTCCACTTCAACGACGCAAATGCGGCAGGCCCCGGTGGGAATAGCCCCTTTCAGGTGGCACAGCGTCGGGATGTCGATCCCGTTCCGCCTGGCCGTTTCCAGAATGGTTTCATCCGGTTGAACGGTCAACCGGTTGCCATTGATGATAATCGTGTTTTCATCCATTGCTGCCTGTCTTTCTTCTTTTCAATTTACGGTCAAGATGAAGCTCACCTGTTTTCAACGCTGCCAAGGCTCCTGTCCTTCCTTCCGGAGCGAGACCGGAGGCCCCAGAATTTCCGACCATATCACAGCTTTTTGCAAATGTGCAACAGAATATGCATCACCGGCCCAGGCGCTTTTTCCACGGGCATTTTTGGCAGCTGCAGGGGTTTTTGAATCGCGCCGGACGTCCATATCCGCTGCCGCCATTGCTTTCCCGGCCCCGGCATAATGCCTTCCGACCGATGCTTCCGGGTCGCGGCGCTTCTTGGCCGCACGCCTTTCCTCCGCTGCACGATAAGCTGTTTCAGCGCTCCCCATCCGGGCTGCCTTTTCCGGAGCGCTTTTGACGGTCTGCTCCGCAGGCGTTTCATAAACCGGCCCATCCGGACTTCTTCGCCGTCCGGGCGCCTTCTGCGAATCCTCCGAAACCGGTTCAAGCTCCTCTTTCAACTGTTCAAATAGTTTCTGAACCGTTTCCCGCCACCCAACCTGCTGGGGATGCGGCTCATCCACCTTTTGGGGCGGCGGGCCCTCCGCCTGCCGCCGTGCTTCCTCCTGCTGCTTTCGGAGCCGCTTCCGGATATTGAGCACATTGGATACGACGATAATCAGCACCACGACGAGAAAAAAAAGATTTTCCATACGACCTTAACTCCCTGCCCTGCATTTTAAATGGCTATTCAGCCGGAATTACTCGTCGGTTGCTTTTGGATCGCTTTTATCCTCCTTGCCGCCGATGGTGTCGCGCATGCCCGTATCCGCCTGAATATTCTGCATCCGGTAGTAGTCCATGATGCCAAGATTGCCCTTCCTGAAGGCCTCGGCAATGGCAATGGGCACCTGGGCTTCGTTTTCCACGACCTTGGCCCGCATTTCCTGGACCCTGGCACGCATCTCCTGCTCCACGGCATAGGCCATGGCCCGCCTCTCCTCGGCCTTGGCCTGGGCGATCTTCTTGTCCGCCTCGGCCCGGTCTGTTTCAAGCTCGGCGCCGATGTTCTTGCCCACGTCGACATCCGCAATGTCAATGGAAAGAATCTCATAAGCGGTGCCGGCATCCAGACCTTTTTCAAGGACGCGCTTGGAAATGGAATCCGGGTTTTCCAGCACGTTCTTGTGGCTTTCCGATGAGCCGATGGTGGTGACGATGCCTTCTCCCACCCGGGCGAGGATCGTTTCTTCACCGGCACCGCCCACGAGCCGGTCGATATTGGCCCTGACCGTGACCCGGGAAATCGCCTTGAGCTGGATGCCGTCCTTGGCCATGGCCGCAACCAGGGGCGTTTCGATGACCTTGGGGTTGACGCTCATCTGCACGGCTTCAAGCACGTTCCGGCCGGCCAGGTCAATGGCGGCGGCCCGGTTGAACTTCAGGTCGATGTTGGCTTTGTCCGCGGCAATCAGGGCCTGTATAATGCGCAAGACATCGCCCCCGGCAAGAAAATGCGACTCGAGGTCATTGGTTGTAATATCAATGCCGGCTTTGGTCGCCATGATCTTGGCGTTGACGATCAGCTTGGGTTGAATTTTCCGGAGCCGCATGAAAATGATATTGAAAAGCCCGACCTTGGCCCCGGACACCAGCCCCTGAATCCACAGGGAAATCGCCGATCCGATAAAATACATCAGCACGATGACGGCAATCAGAAGAATAATCAGAATGACATGTTCAAAGGACATTGTTCCTCCTGTAAATTGGATTGGATAAACAAATCAAATAGTTCCTTGGAAAAGGGTGCACAAGCTATGCACCAGCCGCCTTTTTGCGGACGATCACGCGGCTCCCCTCAACCTTTGAAACGATAACCGCTTCACCTTTTTCTATAAAATCACCCCGCGTCACCACATCGATCCGCCTGCTGTCAATTTTTACCGTGCCGGAGGGACGCAGATTGGTCACGGCCACACCTTCCTTTCCCTCAAGCGCCAAGAGTTTTTCATCATAGGAGAAAACGCCCTCGGATTTCCCGAGAGAAGAGCGCAGTGCAAGGGGGGAACGCGCCAGCATTTTGAATCCCACGACGGCGACAATGGGCAGTATGATGATATCCGCGGCAATGAGCCACACCCCGGCATCGACTGAAATGGTCGTAAACGCCAGATAAATGGAATATCCCAGAAGACCTGCGGCGATAATGGTCAGGATGCCGCCCGACGGCAGCAGGACCTCGGCGACGAGCACCAGAATTCCTGCAAGTTGGAATATCAGGGGTATGGTCCACTGGGCGTTCAAGACAGGTCCTTTCTCTGGACGACGATCCAGTTACCGCGTATCTGGGAGACAAACACGGGCGTTGACTGTTCTATGTACTCGTTATCGGCGATCACGTCAAATACTTCCCCGTTTATTTCCGCCTTTCCGGAAGGACGCAGATAGGTGACCGCAATACCGGCGTCACCGACATTGATGCGCTTGGTTTCCTCCGAATCGGCATGGGCATCCCCAAGGTCCGACAAGAGGAACGGGCCTTCACTCCTGCTTGAAAACTTCGGCAGCAGAAAGCGCACGACGAACAACCCGACGAAGAACGCAATGATAAAGGACCCCAGCACACGGATGATATTATTGACAAGGATGTCCATCTGCCAGGGAATGTCCGGGTCCGGTATGACAAAATCCTGCAGCGCCAGGACAAACCCGATGGTGATCAGGGCAACCCCTGCCAGCCCGGCGATGCCAAAGCCGGGCAACACGAACACTTCCACCCCCATGAAGACAAGACCCAGCGCGATGATCAGAAATTCCGTGTAGTCGGCCAGCCCCACCATGTACTGGCCTAAAAAAACGATGGCCAGAAGAATGACGCCGATGGTGCCCGGGAGCCCGAAACCCGGCGCCTGCATTTCGATATACAGGGCGGCAAGGCCGATCATGAGTAAAATGGGCGCAATGCTGCCGATAAAGCGGACCATGTCCTCCGACCAGTTGGGGGAAAAACGGACCAGGGTATACCCTTCGTAGCCCATTGCCGCGAGCATGGCGGGGATATCGGGGACCGTCATCCTGGAAAAACCATATGCTTCGGCCTCCCTGTCATGCATGGTCAGAAGCTGGCCTTCCGGCACCACGGTTCTCCGGGTGGTTATGTTTTCACGCGCTTCCTCCGTCAAATCCTGGTATGCCGCATCCGTCATGTACTGCACCGTCCCGTCCGCCATGGTAATCTCGTAAACCACGATTTCAGGGGTCACCATGGCCTCGGCAAGGGCGACCGGATAATTGTTCCTTTCTGCAAGGGCCCGGAATTTTGCGCGGATCGGCGATTGAAACTTCTCACCCAGCATTTCCGGACCGTCACGCCCCATGATAATGGGTGCGGTGTCACCGATGGTGGATCCCGGCGCCATCACCAGGTCACTGGAAGCCAGGGCGATCAGGGCGCCTGCTGAAATGGCCTTTTCCGGCACAAACGACACGGTCTTGCCCTCGGGGAAGCTGATAAGGGTGTCGACGATCTCCATGGCGGAATCCACCCGCCCGCCGTAAGTGTCCACTTCCACGACAACGAGGCTGTAAGGGGCCTGCGTGATTTCCCGATAGGCCCGCTTGATGTAGGCGGCCATACCCGGGTCCACGTTCCCGGAAACCTCAACGATATATATGGTTTTCTCATCGTTATCCCGGGCCTGGAAGGATGCGGGAACAAGCAGCAGCGCCGCTGCAATAAACAGCCAGGCAAAAAAACGAAAGTGAAATTCCCTGTAAAACATATTATTTGCCGCCCCTGAATGCAAAAAGCGATAATACCAAGCACGCTGAAAAAAGGCATTTACATATTAATGAATTATTACTATGGCGCCGGTTTTCTGTCAACGTCAATAAGTTATATGCCACCTGCAGCCCGATACAGGATAACGGCTCAATAGGAATCAATTCTGCCCATATCGGCCCCCGATAGGGAGTTGAATCCGTAATGACTCGTGTGTTACATTTTTGAACAAACGGTTGCCAAGGATGGCCAAACCCGTATTCCCCTGCAAATCAAAACCCAAAGAAGGAAAACGATCATGCATACGCGAATAAAAAAACCCGTTTTCAGGAGATTCGAAACTGCCCTGCCGGCAGCCACCGCCCTGATCTGTACCATTGTCATGTGTTGTTCAATGGTTGCATACGCGGGCCAGAACATTAACTTAATGAAAGAACCGGTTGCCAACAGCAATGACCTTCGTTTTCATGAGCTGAAAATGAATATGATACAAAATCAGATCATTGCCAGGGGAATACACCACTCCCAGGTGATCGAAGCATTTAAAAACGTCGATCGCCATCTTTACGTTCCCGGGCACCTCCGGCACATGGCATATGAAGACCGGCCCCTGCCCATCGGCGAGGGGCAAACGATTTCCCAGCCTTATATCGTGGCCTTCATGACCCAGGCGCTCGATCCCAAAAAAACCGACCGCGTGCTCGAAATCGGCACCGGCTCCGGATACCAGGCGGCGATTCTGGCGGAGATCGTCCATCATGTCTATACCATTGAAATTATCGAGTCCCTGGGACGGCAGGCCAGAGAAGTGCTGAACAGCGCCGGTTATGGCAATATCGATGTCATGATCGGCGACGGCTATAAAGGCTGGCCGGAGCATGCGCCGTTTGACGCCATCATGGTCACCTGCGCGCCCACGGACATACCCGCGCCGCTCAAAGAGCAGCTGGCCGAAGGCGGCACCATGATCATCCCCGTCGGCCAGCCGTGGGACCAGAAGCTGGTCCTGCTTGAAAAAAGGGAGGGGAAACTGATTCAGAAGGAATCGCTTCCGGTCAGATTTGTGCCCATGGTGGATGAAAGCGGGAAAACATACTGAATCTGAACCCTTTTTTTGTTGTCACCGTTTCTTCATGCGTGCTACGGTTGTCCTGGCACATACTGCTGGCTGCAAACATACCGGGAACCCCTTTCAGGCAGGTTTTTAAGGACAATTCCGTAAAATCAGCCTGATGATGCAGACATCTTTTTCGAAAGGTTGGCGCTATGCCCGTAACCCATTATTGGCCCGACGAATACATCAAGAAACGGATGACCGCCAAACAGGCCATGACCCATATCAAGTCCGGCCAACGGATCTTTATCGGCTCTTCCTGCGGTGAACCCCAGCACCTGGTGAAAGCCCTTGTCGACCATGCCGACTACTTCACGGACCTTGAAATCGTCCGCCTCATGAGCCTCCAAAATTCACCCATCACCATGCTTGCCGATGAAAAGCGCATCGAGCAGTTTTCCATCCGCAATATATACCAGGGGTCTGCGGGCGCAAAACACCTGGCGTCCAACAAGCCGTTCATTACGCCCATGAACATGTCCGCGGTTCCCGACATGTTTGCCAAGCGCTACCTGCCGCTGAATGCAGCGCTCATTCAGGCCTCCCCGCCCGACGATTTCGGCTGGATGAGCATGGGCATTTCCGTTGACGTGGGCATGGCCGCCGCGCAGACAGCGGACATGGTCATCGTCCAGGTAAACAAAAACATGCCCCGGGTGCTCGGGCACAGTTTCATCCATGTCAACGACGTGGATGTCATCATCGAACATGACGAGCCGCTGCTGACCATCGAACAGCTGCCGGAGTTTGACAGCGCCCATAAAATCGCCCGGCAGGTGGCGACCCTCATCGAGGACGGCGCCACTTTCCAGCTCGGGCTGGGCGCCACCCCCAAGGCGATCCTGCTGGCGCTCGCGGACAAAAACGACCTCGGTGTGCATACCCAGTACGTCATTGACGGCATCATGGACCTGGTGGCCATCGGCAACATCACCAACCGGTACAAGGGTTTGAACAACGGCAAAACCGTTGCCACAAACGCCGTGGGCTCGGCCCACCTGTATGAATTCGTCCACGACAACCCCTCGATTGAATTCTATCCATCGGACTACGTGAACGACCCGGGCATCATCGCCCAGAACAACAAGATGGTCGCCATCAACATGGTCATGGAAATGGACATCACCGGGCAGGCGGCCGTGGATGCATTGCCCCACAATTATTTCGCGGGGGTGTCGAGCATGGTGGACTTCATGCGCGGCGCGTTTATCTCGCCTGGGGGCAAGTCCATCCTGCTGATCCCGTCGACATCCATCGACGGGAAAGACAGCCGGATCGTCTCCGAGCTCACCAGCGGCGTTGTGGTGCCCCGAAACGACGTCTCCTACGTGATCAGCGAATACGGCGCGGTCAACCTTTTCGGGAAAAACCTCCAGGAGCGGGCGACCGCGATGATCAGTCTCGCGCACCCGGATTTCAGGGCGGAACTCTTCGAAAAGGCAAAGGAAAAGGGACTTATGACCCCGGGGCGCAGACTGGGGGCTTCCATCCGCAGCGTCTACCCGGCCGGCCTCGAGGAAAATCGCAGAATCGCCAATGCGACAATCACCTTCCGACCGGCCAAACCGGTGGATATCCGGCGAATCCAGGAGCATTTTTACAAACTTGACAAACAGGATATCATTGCACGGTTTTTCTATGAAAAAACACAATTCCTGCACGACGACGTGGAAAGCATCGTTGAAACGGATTATGTCCGAAACCTGACCCTTCTGGCCATCACAGGGGAATTCGGGTTCGGGTCGGTCATCGGCATCGGTGCCTACATGCTTGAAAAATCGCACAACATCGCCGAAGTCGCTTTTTCCGTGAGCCGCCAGTGGCAGGGAAACGGTGTCGCCACGATACTGCTCAACAAGCTTGCGGAGGCGGCAAGGAATAACGGCATCGACGGCCTTGTGGCCTATACGGACCCGTCCAACCAGGGCATGATCCGGCTTTTTCACCGGCTGCCCTATAAAATCCACAAAAAACGGGAAGACGATATCATCCTGCTCAACTGCAGCTTTGAAGAAAAATCCGATACGCCGGAAAAGCCCTGATGAACGCTTCCAGCAGTGCGTCCGAAAGCAAAGTCCCCAAGCCCTTTCGGGTCGGCACAGCCATGGACGACCGGTTTCTCGACCATCAGACAGGGCCCGATCACCCCGAGCACCCCCGGCGCCTGGCTGAAATCTATCGCATGATCGAGCTGGAATTCAAAGATCGCGTCATGATCGTGCGCCCGGAGCCGGCCACCCTGGAACAGGTGGAACGGGTTCACACACCGGGCCATGTCCGGCGAATCATCAAAACCGCCGGGCAGCGCATGAGCAGCATGGCGCCTGACACCCGGGTCTGCGCCAAAACCTACATGGCGGCATGGCTCGCGGCAGGGGCGTGCATACAGGGAATCGATATGCTTATGACCGGTGCACTGGATGCTTTTTTCGCACTGGTACGACCGCCGGGGCACCATGCCCTGGCAGACAGGGCGGGCGGGTTCTGCATTTTTAACAATATCGCCATCGCAGCCCGCCACGCCATGAAGCGCTTTGAACTGGAACGCATCCTGGTGATCGACTGGGACATCCATCACGGCAACGGCATCAACGACCTGTTTTACGACGATCCCCGCCTGTATTATTACTCCACCCACGACACCGGGCTGTATCCGTATTCCGGAGATGCAGGTGACACCGGGAAGGGGCCGGGGTCGGGATTCACCATGAACATCCCGCTGCGCCGTGAAATGAACGACGACGACATGGTTTATCTTTATGCGCAGACCCTGCTGCCGGTTCTGTCGGGATACAACCCCCAATTGATCATGGTGGCGGCCGGGTTTGACGCCCACGCGGACGACCCGTTGGGCAAAAGCGCGTTTACGGAAAATGTGTATGGGCGCATCGCCCGGCTGGTTATTGATTTTTACAGGAACGGGGGAAAGCCGATGCCGCTGCTGTTTTTTGCGCTTGAGGGCGGCTATGACCCCCGGTCTTTAAAGGCGTCGGTGCGATCGGTGCTTGCCGCACTGCTGGGGGACCGTATTTTCCCGAATCCGCCGGATACCGCGCCCCCAGGCCTTGTGGGCCTCGTTGAAAAAATCAGGATGACACATCAGCCATACGGGATTCTCTGAGATGATAAAAGCCAGGATACCCGCGCAAAACCCGGATACAGCGAAT
>SKZX01000109.1 GCA_007127175.1 Desulfobacterales bacterium | reverse complement strand
GCATCACCTGCCCGTATCTTTATGAACTCAATACCATTGCCTATTTCGGGATCCAAAGAGACCGCCATTCCTACAAGGCCATCGCGCGGATCCGGGAAACAACCCAGGTGCTGATCGATGTATATGCCTACCAATCGAAAATCTGCATCCATCCCATAAAGGTCCAGCACCGCTACTCTCCGACCATGTTTTTCCCTCATATACGGAGAACAGACCGGCTCGAGCCTGTCATCAATTCCGTTGAAGCCACGGAAATGTTTTCTCACATATCCGGGCGCAGATCGGTTGGCGCACATCGCCACCTCGATTACTGGGACAAGTTGTTCATGGAAGCCGAGACATTAAGCGCCGCTGAAGTTTCCGACGGGGAAAAGCAGGACATGGTGGTGCAGTTGAGCCGGGTTTTGCTCTCACGGGATAAACGCATCATTGATCTGGTTCGGCAGTATCTGTCTCTTGGGGATTTCCTGGCAATCAAGCAGCGGTTGATCGGCACGGGGTATGTCGGGGGAAAATCTCTGGGGATGCTGCTTGCCAGGGGAATCCTGAGGAAAGATCAACCCTTTGATACCCGGTCAATTCTTGAGAACCACGATTCCTTTTATATCGGCTCGGATGTGTTTTATTCCTATATCGTTCAAAACGGCTGGTGGAAACTGTTCATGGCCCACAAAACCAGGGATGGCTATTTCCCCATGGCAGCTGAATTAAAGGAAAAAATGCTGACCGGCATGTTCCCGGAAGAAATTCGGGAGCAGTTTCAGCTCATGCTCGAATATTTCGGCCAGTCCCCGATCATCGTCCGCTCCAGCAGCCTTCTGGAAGATGCCTTTGGAAGCGCCTTTGCCGGGAAATACGACAGTTTTTTCTGCGTCAATCAAGGCTCTCCGGAACAACGCTACGATGCATTCGAGGACGCTGTCAAGCGCATTTTCGCCTCCACGATGAATGAGGATGCGCTTGCTTACCGGCTCCAGCGGGGCCTGGACCAGAGTGATGAACAGATGGCGCTCCTTGTACAGCGGGTTTCCGGGTCCTACCATGAAAACTATTTTTTCCCGGAATTTGCCGGGGTGGGGTTGTCCCGGAACCCGTTTGCCTGGAAAAAAGGCATGGACGAAAAAGCCGGCATGCTCAGGCTGGTATACGGACTGGGTACCCGGGCGGTCAACCGCGTTGAAAATGATTATCCGAGGATTGTGGCCATGGATGCCCCCCTGGTGAAGCCCCTGTCGGATATGGACCATTTACGGCGGTTTTCCCAGCGCTACGTGGATGTGCTGAAGCTGGATGAAAACAGCCTCCAGACCATTTCCCTGCTTGATCTGAAGGAACGGGTACCGGCATTGACCCTTGATCTTGCAGGTATCCGGGATTTTGAAGCCAAAGACAGTCTCAGGCGAATGGGGCGGCCGTCAAAAGAGATGTGGGTCCTCACGCTGGACAATTTTCTGACGGAAACCCTTTTTCTGGGTGTGATGAAAAGATTGCTGGCATGCCTTGAAAAAGGGTATGAAAACCCGGTTGATATCGAGTTTACAGTAAATTTTAACCATGCGGGGGATCTCCAGGTCAATCTGGTTCAGTGCCGCCCGTTTCAACCCGGAGGATCGGGGGGAAAGGTCGACATGCCTGAACAGATCGACCCTGAAAAGCTGATCATCGGGACCGCAGGCGATTTCATGGGGGGGAGCGTCTCAATGCCCATCGCCAGTATCGTATACGTCGATCCCGCAGCCTACATATCCCTGTCGGTTTCAGAGCGCTACTCGGTGGCACGGCTTGTGGGAAAGCTGAACAAGCAATTCGCACACAGGGATAAAATGCCGATCCTGCTTCTCGGGCCGGGTCGCTGGGGAACGCATTCCCCGGAAATGGGGGTGCCGGTAACCTTTTCGGAAATCAACAACTTTACGGCCATCGGTGAAATAAGCTACCAGGATGGCAGCCTGGTGCCGGATCTGTCATTCGGCAGTCATTTTTTTCAGGATTTGATTGAAACCCGCATTTTTTATATCGGCATATACCCGGAAAAACCCTCCGTGGTTTTCAATGCCGGCTGGATCGACCGGCAGGAAAACATCCTGGAAAATATATTACCCGTAGAGCCGCACGGTGACAAGGCTGTCAAGGTGATTGACACCCGTTCAATGGACCTGGTGCTGCGCGCCGATATGATGGCCCGGCGCCTGGCGTGTTTTCTGATGGGGGATGTCTGAAAATCCCGACAGGAATATCCCCCCGGACAAATGATTCGTTATCCCCTGTTGACCGCCTGCGATGCACCGTCGACAGCCACACGGTTCCGCCCCTTTTCCTTGGCCCGAAAGAGCGCCCTGTCCGCCGCATCGATGATGGTTTTGCCGGTATGTTTTTTTCAGGGATACCGGCGGCGACGCCAAGTCTCACCGGGAAAGATATATGGTCAAGGGGTCAACAAAAAGGCGTGGGCGACGCATGGCCGCCCCCGCCTTTGGTGGGGTCAAAAAAGTTGAAATGCAAAGACCCTATACCACCCCGTAAGCGAGCATGGCGCGGGCGACCTTCACAAAGCCGGCGATGTTGGCGCCGGTAACGTAGTCGCCCTTTTTGCCGTAGGCTTCGGACGCATCCAGGCAGGTCTGATGTATGCTCTTCATAATTTGAAGCAGCCTGAAGTCGACTTCTTCGCGCGTCCATGAGAGTTTCAGGCTGTTCTGGCTCATCTCCAGCCCGGAGGTGGCCACGCCGCCGGCATTGGCGGCTTTGCCCGGACCGTAAAGTATTTTGTGGTCCTGGTAAACCTTTACCGCTTCCGGCGTGGACGGCATGTTTGCCCCTTCGGCCACGCAGAAGCAGCCGTTTTCGACCAGCGCTTTGGCATTCTGGCCGTCGATTTCATTTTCGGTGGCACAGGGAAGAGCGATATCGATGTGGATGTTCTTCTCCCGGATTACGTCCCAGACATTCTTGTCCATGAAGCATTCGGTCTGGTATTTGTCTGAATATTCCCGTATCTGCCTGCGGTGAACATTTTTCAATTCCATGATGTAGCCGCACTTGTCACTGTCGATGCCCTTTTCGTCGACGATCGTTGCGGATGAGTCGCAAATCGTTATAACGCGCCCGCCCAGTTCGTTGACCTTTTCGATGGCATATTGGGCCACATTGCCGGCCCCGCTTACGGCGACGATCTTGTCCTTGAAGTCCAGGCCGCGTGTTGCCAGCATTTCCTGTGCAAAATAAACGGTGCCGTATCCGGTGGCTTCCGGCCGGATCAGGCTGCCGCCGTATTCCATGCCTTTGCCCGTCAATACGCCGGTATGCTCGTTGCGGATCTTTTTATAATAGCCGAAAAGAAATCCGATCTCGCGGCCGCCCACGCCGATATCGCCGGCAGGAACGTCTGTTTCCGGGCCGATATGCCGGTAGAGCTCCCGCATGAAGGACTGGCAGAAACGCATGACTTCGCCGTCGGATTTGCCCTTGGGATCAAAATCGGAGCCGCCTTTTCCCCCGCCCATGGGAAGGGTGGTCAGGGAATTTTTGAAGATCTGTTCAAAACCAAGGAACTTGATAATGCTCAAATTGACCGAGGGGTGAAACCGGAGCCCGCCCTTGAAGGGCCCCAGCGCATTATTGAATTGAACCCGGAAACCCCTGTTGACAACCGTGTCGCCGTGGTCGTCCACCCACGGCACGCGGAAAATGATTGCCCGCTCGGGTTCGACAATCCGCTCGTATATCCCGGCCCTGACAAATTCCGGGTGGCGCTTCACCGTCGGTTCCAGTGTTTCCATAACCTCTATTACCGCCTGGTGGAATTCCTTCTGATCCGGGTCCATGTATCTGACTTTGTCAATAACGCTGTTGATGACCGACATTGAAAGCGCCTCCTTGTTCTTCGGTGTCTGTAGTGTGTATTTTATATAACAGATGTGTTTTCCGCTTTCCGCAATTCACCCGTTGAAACCGGTATGGGGGGCGAGTCGGGTGTATTGCATCTTGCGGATAAATATACAAAAATAGTTTCTGATATAGTACCGGGGCTGAAATGTAAACCTAAAATTTGTTAATTGTAAAAAAATGCGACTTGCTTGAAGTCGGGGCGCCACGGGTTGGGCAAAATAAGCATCTGAATCGGCGGGTGATCTCATGCCGGGGGGTGCGCTTGCCAGGGCCATTTTCCGGTGATTTCCATCTCAATGGCGAAACTCAGAAATGTTCGTATCAATACGATAACCGCCAGGATGCCGACGCTGGAAAAGGTCAACTCGATCGCCACGGTCTTGATGATATCGGCGGCCACCAGAAATTCAAGGCCCAGCAGAATTCCGCGGGCAAGCTGGAGCCGGTATGTCTGGAACATCTTTTCCCGGGTCCCCTCGGTGATGAGCCGGTATAAATTGTAAAAGGTCGCATGAAATGCAAATATCATGATGATGCCGATGCCCAGCAGCTCGAGTATGGCAATGCTCCATTCCGCCGCGATGATCACAAAGTCCATTATGCCGCTTGTCATTATCTGTTCCTTTACGGGTCAGTGCAGAACCCATCTAAAATGGCCAAGAAATATGTCCTGTTTTAAGATATGAGCTTACTTCGGGAGGCGGTATTTTTCAATCAATTATTGAAAATCATCCGGGAGACATGACGGTTTTATGGGTTCGGATTCACTTTGCATTTTCGGTCTGCCCGGCATAAAATAACCGTTATGGAAAAATGATTTTTCAGGACGGGTTGATTGACGATAAGGGATTGCAGTCGCTGTTATTGCGATCGGGACATAAACCGGTTAAGGAATGGAGACAAACATGAGCAAGGGGGTTTTTATTACCGGCGCATCATCGGGAATCGGAAAAGCGGTGGCGTTTGAGATGGCCAAAAAAGGGTACCGGCTGGCCCTTGCCGCAAGGCGAAAGGACGTGTTAAGGGATATACGGGATGAGATCAAACGCAGGCACGCACCGCCTGCCATCGTTATCCGGCAGCTAGACGTAACGGATGGCGAGGATGTTTTTGCCGCGTTTGCGGAAATGGCCGAGGCACTTGGCGGCATCGACATCGTTTTTGCCAATGCGGGCGTGGGGCTTGGGGAAAGGGTCGGGCGCGGCGATTTTGAAAAAATCAGGCAGACCATGGCGGTGAACCTTTTGGGCGCCATGGCCACCATGGATGCGGCTGCGGCGTATTTCCTGGAAAAGGGGGAAGGGCACATCGTGGGTGTTTCATCGGTCGCCGCATTCCGGGGCATGCCGAAAAGCGCCGCTTACTGCGCGTCCAAGGCAGGACTGGCCGTCTACATGGAGGCCATGCGGGCGGAGCTTTTCCGGAAAAACATTCATATTACGGTGCTGTATCCCGGTTTTATCGACACGCCTTTAAATGACATGCTGCCCAGCCGCCCTTTTCTGATAGATGCACAAAAGGGGGCGCGGATTATCGTCGGGCTTATTGAAAAAAAGGTTAAATCCGCCACCGTTCCGGTGTTTCCATGGAATATCGTGGGGCGCCTGCTCAAGATCCTGCCAACGGGGGTGATCGCCCGGATGTAGGAGGGCGTTACTGGCGGCTTTGGATGCAGGAAAGGGCGTGGTGGACGGAGTGGACAAGGTGGACTTAATGGACGGGTGGACAGGGTGGACTTTGTTTCCCGCGCAGGATAAATGGCTTGCGGCCGGAAAAATGCGCCATACCGATCGCCTTGGGTGTTGCCCCGCCGAATTTCTTTTCCTGGGTTTTGGTTGAAGGGTTCAGGAAAACTCGTCGTACTGGATCATTTCGGGTTCGACCCCGAGACTGTCCAGCATTTTACGCACCGCGTCGATCATGATGGGCGGGCCGCAGAGGTAATATTCGATTTCCGATGGGTCTTCATGGGCCTCGAGGTAGTTGTCATTTGCCGCCTGGTGAATGAAACCGGTCAGTCCCTCCCACTTGTCTTCAGGCAGCGGCTCTGAGAGCGCCACGTGGTAAGAGAAATTGTCATGCTGCGCGTCAAGTTCGCGCAGCTCTTTGTCATAGAGCATTTCCTTCCGGCTCCGGGCACCGTACCAGAAGGTCATCACGCGGGCGGTCTTCACGCGCAGCAGTTGGTCCCGGATCTGGCTTCTCAAGGGCGCCATGCCGGCCCCCCCGCCGATGAAGCACATTTCCCGGGGGCTTTCGGTTACCTTGAAATCGCCGAACGGGCCGGAGAGTGTTGCCGCGTCACCGGGTTTCAGGCTGAACAAATAGGAGGAGCCGATCCCCGGGGGTGCGTTTTTGGCGTCCGGCGGCGGTGTGGCAATGCGGACGGTGAAGATGAGCCGCTGGTTTTCCGCCGGCTCGTTGGCCAGTGAGTACGCCCG
>SKZX01000178.1 GCA_007127175.1 Desulfobacterales bacterium | reverse complement strand
GACCGCGTCCTGGTTGCCGGCAGTACGCGCCAGGGCGAAGAGGAAATGATCCTTGATGCCTACCGGGAAATATGCCGCCGCTTTCCCGAAACCATCCTGATCATCGCCCCCCGGCACCTGGAAAGGGTCCCCCAAATTTGCCGGGAGATCAGCCACCGGGGGCTGGCCTGCCAGCTGAGAACCCGGATTGGCAAAGAAGGCGCCCCGCGGACCGCACCGGTCGTGGTCATCGACACTTTCGGGGAGTTGTTTTCGGTATACAGCGTCGGAACCGTTGTCTTTTGCGGTGCCAGCCTGGTACCCCTGGGGGGGCAGAACCCGCTGGAGCCTGCGGTTTGGGGAAAGGCGGTCGTGTATGGCCCTTCCATGGAGGATTTTATCGATGCAAAGGCCATCCTGGAGTCGGAAAATGCCGGCATAAGCGTTTCCGGCCCCGAAGACCTTTCTGAAACGGTGATACGGCTGTTTGCCGATCCGGAGGAACTGCAATCCATGGGTGCGCGGGCACGTCATGCGGTTCTCCGCCACCGGGGCGCCGCCCGTGATCAGGCCGCCGTTATTGCCCGGCTTGCCGCAAGGCGAAAGAATAACGTTGGATAAAAAATCACACCAAAAACCGTTACCACAGGAGGCGCATCCCTATGGCCCACAAGCACGACCATGAAGACCACCATGACCATCACCACCGCCATCACAGCCACGGCCACGGTCATGACCATGAACATGACAAGGCATCTGAAATGACGTTTGACCAGAAGATGGAGAAACTGCTGACGCACTGGATAAAGCACAACCGGGACCACGTGCAGACCTACCGGAGCTGGGCGGAAAGGGCCGCATCGGAGAATTTGACGGAAATCAGCGGGCTCATCGAAGACGCGGCAGCCGTCAGCGAAAAAGTGGATGGCATGCTTGAGAACGCCTTGGAAAGGCTCAGAAATATGGATAAATCGTGAAAAGCCCCTGATCCCGCGCGTTGTGTGTTATTTTTTTTCGAAATCGATCTCGATTTCGATTGTCCCGGATCGATCCAGGGAAACGGTACCCATACGGCCCCCGACTGTTCACCGGGGATGGCTGGCCTGAAGCCGCTATAGCCGCTGGATCAGGTACAGGTAGGCCGGTAGCCTGCAAAGGCGCTTGAATTGGTTGAATTCAGCCAGGAGGCGCTCTTTTGAGCCGATATTTTCCAGGGGGGAAAGGTAGATATCCCCCTTGGGGTAGAAATGGTCCAGCCGGTTTCGCGCAAGGGAGACGATCGAGGGAAGGTGAGAGCCCGGCAGGTCCTCCCCGACGACGACATTGGCGCTGATCTCGACGTTGGCAAAGCGCTGGTTGATGTCCACCATGCGGCTGAATGCATCGTTTACTTTTTCAGCGGCCAGTGGTTTTTCCAGGAAAGCCAGCGTCTCGGGATCTCCCGATTCCAGACCGATATTGATGTGGACCAGAAAGGGAAGGCTGTTCAGCATGGAAAAAACGCTATCTTCGGAGCGCAGGATCGCATCAGCGCTGCCGAACATGAACAGCCGGGGCTGCTTCATTACGGATTTTTCGATTTCAAGAATCTCAAATGCCTTCCCGGCTGCGAAGGATAGGGTGTCGCCCCCGGCAAAAAGCGCGTCGTGAGCCCCGAAAAACACCGAATTGCAGTTGATCAGGTCCCTGCCGTAAAACCGTTTCAGTGCATGCAACTGGTCCAGAATGTTTTCGCGGGGGCGGACTTTGAAACCGGTTCCGGATTTTACCCGGCAGAACCCGCAGTTGTAAAGGCAACCGTCCGCGATGATGACCGGGATGACGTCATACTCCACGTGCCGTGTATCCGGGGGGAGGACCGAAACCGGCCCGCCGATGACGCCGTGGAACGCTCTTCCCCGTTTTTCCAGTACCGCAGGGGTCATGTCAAGGATTCGGCCGACAAACCGGGCCGCCGGTTCCGGAAGGGCATTCGATCCAACGGTTTCAAGCCTTTCCAGGATCTCTCGCCATGCATGGAATGCGTCTGTGACTTCGGGGCTTTGAAATTTTCCTCGCCCGAATATCGTATTGGTCTGGTAGTCCAGGCAGGGGACGTAGTACTCCCCGGTGTAGTTATGGGCCCCGTTGTAGCCGCCCGCTGAAAAGTAGGCCCAATCATTGCCCGCCGTCCGTTTGAGCCATTCCGCCGTTTCCAGCCACCCGCCGGATCGCCCCTGGATAGTCCGTATTTCCCCGTTGCGGTTGAAACCGAAAATGTGGTCTTTGGTCCGTATTTCCCCGAACCGGCCGTAGCGCATGGGGTAGCTGATCTTCAGGTAGCGGTCCGCGCCTCGTTTTTCAGGTTCGATTTCAAGACCGGAAATTGAGTATACCGTCATTGCGTCATCTCTTTGTTTGCCGGAGTATGTCGCCGGGCATGCAGGCATCCGGCTGTTCAAGCACCAGGGAAACTTTCATGTTGGGCTGTGCTGCCGCCGCGTCAACATCCGTATCGGTAATGACCCGAAGAACCCTGTTTTTTCGCGGCGGGCCTTTCGGGCCGATGATTTCAACGGCATCCCCTCTCATGACCCGGTTTTTAATGTCGACAGTGATGCCGCCATTTTCCATCCTGCTGCAGATTTTTCCGAGGAAACGATGGTCGCTTTTTTCAGCAGCCGGGGTATAGACCGGCCGGACACTTTCCGCATCGCTCATGTAGAAGCCGGTGGAATATCCCCGGTAGTTGACGCTTTCCATTTCCCTGCGCCAGTCCTTGCGGACCCGGTAGCCCGCCGGGTTTTCATAACAGGCATCAATGGCACTTCGGTAGGTTTTAACCGTTGCCGCAAGGTAGTTGAGCCCTTTCATCCGCCCCTCGATTTTAAGGGATGCGATCCCCGCTTCGATCATCGCGGGTATATGATCGATCATGCACAGGTCGCGCGCGTTGAAAAAATAGGTGCCGCGTTCATCTTCAGAAACAGGGAGGTATTCTCCAGGCCGGTGTTCTTCAACCAGAAAATAGCGCCACCGGCAGGCGTGGGCGCACAGCCCCCTGTTGCCGTCCCTGCCTGCAAGGTAATGGCTCAACAGGCACCTGCCCGAGTATGCAACGCACATGGCCCCATGGACAAATGCCTCGACTTCTATGGGCACCGATGCTGCGATCGCCTTGATTTCCGATAGGGAAAGCTCCCTTGCCGCGTTGATGCGCCTGGCGCCTTGCGCCGCCCAGAACGTTGCGGAAAGAAGGCTTGTGGTGTTCGCCTGGGTGCTCACGTGGATGGCAACATCACTGCCCAAAACCGCTTTTGCCGCCATGAAAATTCCCGGGTCTGCAACAATGACGGCATCCGCGCCGGCTTTTGCGATCTCCTCCAGGTGCGTATATATTGAATCCCGCTCATTGTTTCTTGCAAAGACATTGCACGCCACATATACCCGCACGCCTTGAGCATGGGCATAGGCCACGGCATCGGCGATTTCAGCGTCCGTGAAATTGCCCGAATGGTTCCTCAGGCTGAATTGTCTGCCGCCTAAATAAACCGCGTCCGCCCCGAAATGAACGGCGGCCTCGAGTTTTTCGAAATTGCCCGCCGGCGCCAGCAGTTCGATTTTCCTGTTCCCCATGGGATTACCCCTTTTATAGAGGCTGTTTCAAAACCTCAGCGCAGCCCCTGGCGTTTGGAAATTTTTCGCCTTTGCAAGTGACACCGGTCATCCCCGGAGGGGATACACAATATAGCCGGTGGTTTCAACCGCCGGTTCATTGACCCCAAAAAAACCGGAGTCCTGAAGGGACGACATATATATAATGGGTATCGTCCCTTCAGGAATCCGGGTTTTAAATGCCCATGCCCATACCGGTGCTTGAAATCACCGGCTATACGCTCATACCCCTCCAGGGTATTAACTGTCCAAACGCCAGGGGCTGACCTGAGTCTTGGAAACAGCTTTTAACAAGAAAAGAATACAAAAAACCCGCTGCCGGCGTCAATACGGAAAATTCCGGCAACGGGTTGAATGCGCATATCTGCTGAAGGTGAAATCCAATTGCTTACCGATTTCCTGTGCTTCATACGGAAAGGAAACCGGGATCCTGGCTGCAAACGCTCTACTCGGTAAAAAAACCTTCGAACCTGACGTTGAGATTGACGTTGATATTCAACCCCTGTTTTGACAAGGCCTTGAAAAGCTGTGTCGCCACTGTTTGCAGGGCATAGTCGGACAACCGTGCGCCAGCGGTGGTCTTGGGCATTCTGCCTTGTTTTGCAGCAGCAGCCGGCGCCATGCGCTGGGTCCGCGTGTATGCCGTACGGCTTGACGCCTTCTTCAGGCGCGAGGATTTAACATACTTTTTCAACTCGGGGTTTTTTTCAAGGGCTTCTTCCAGGGTAAACCGGTTCTTGCCGGTTTTTCTCGTAAGGTCATACATCTGGACCGGTTCGAGCTCGAAAATTTCCGTCACCAGGTTGTAGGTGTATCCTCTTGGCGTTTTTTTCTTCTGGATGAAAAACCCAAGATCGCATTTTTCACTGTTGCTCAATTTCGCCAGAATACTGGCGATATCCTGGATTTTCATCGTTTTTCCGGAAAGCTCGGACACCTTTTGTGTGATTTCCGGGCTCCGGAGATCCTTGTTGAAGCGCAAAGCGTCTATGATGTACTCACTATTTGTCTTTTTTCTGGTTTCCATTTGATTGCTCCTTACATCAATTATATGATAATATACAAATAATACATTATCTTATCAAGAAAGCCAAGAAAGCTTGTGACGTAAGAAAGCCACTTAATAAAACTAATATATTATTTGATTCTAAATGTATTCATTTTTTTCAGTTTGTCAAATACGGTGGGCATTTTTACTATTTGTTTTATTTTATTTTTTTTCAGCCGGCAATCAGCGGGGGCCGCTTATGGACCGGCGTTGAAAGCTGTTTTTGGATGCGGCGTGTTGTGCTCCTAAATACGCGTATTCCGATGCGCCAGGTGCGTTTCAAGCGCCACGGTTGATGCATTTAGAGCGGTTATGCCTTGACACCTGCCGGGGCGAAAGGCTATGTAAGACAAAGCCGTCCGTTCAAGTGCGCCTTTGGCTGTCCTGTTCAATCATAAAATATTGCGACAACGAACCATCCGGAGCGTCCATGATGAACCCGCACGAAGAGATATTGAAAAAATTCCAGGCTGTTTCAGAAAACCCCCATGCCTATGCGAAATCGGCCAAAGAAAGAACCGGGAAAAAAATACTCGGTTTTTTCTGCTCCTATATGCCGGAGGAACTGGTGCATGCGGCAGGGGCCATTCCATTTCGCATTTTCGGCACTGTCGGGGATATAGAGCTTGCTGAATCGCATCTCCAGTCATACTGCTGCTCACTGGTCCGCGGCGGGTTGGAGGATGCGTTGAGGGGCAGGCTCGATTTCCTGGATGGTACGGTTTTTCCGCACACATGCGATTCCATTCAGCGGCTTTCAGATATATGGCGCCTGAACGCAGGTTTTGCCATCCATATCGACGCTGTTCTGCCGGTCAAACTGGACACCCCCAGCGCCCGTCAGTACATGATCGATGTATTGGCCGGGTTTCGCTCAGATCTTGAAAAGGCGCTGAACATTGAAATAACCGACAACGATATCGCCGGCGCCATAGCCCTGTATAACCGTATTCGGTCCGGCCTTCTGGCCCTTTACCGGTTGCGGAGCGAGAAACCCGATGTCATACCAAAGAGCGGCGTCTATCACGCCATGCGCGCTGCAATGGTCATGGACCGGGAAGCGTTGGCAAAAGACCTGGGCATTCTTCTGGACGCGCTTGAAAATGCGCCTGCCGTGACTTCGGATACCGGGCGAAAGCGGGTCATGCTTTCGGGCGGCATCTGCAGCCATCCGGACATCTATGGCATCATAAAGGAAGCGGGAGGGGATGTCGTGTGGGACGATTTGTGCACGGGTGTGCGATATGCAGACGGTGCGATCGACACATCCGAAGAACCCCTCGCGGCGATTGCCGATCGCTACATCCGGCGCGTCACCTGTCCGGCCAAGCACATGTCGAGTACGGCAAGGGGTGAGCACCTGGCGTCAGCGGTCCGGTCACAGAAAATTGACGGTGTGGTTTTTCTGCTGCTGAAATTCTGCGACCCCCACGCCTTTGACTACCCTTATCTCAAGGAATATCTCGATCGGCAGCGCATTCCCTCGATGCTTCTTGAAATCGAGGAGCAGCCGCCGCCCGAGGGGCAGTTGCGAACCCGTTTCGAGACGTTTATCGATATGCTTTAGGTTAAAACAGGCGGCCAAAACAGCAGCATGTATGGCTGCAAGCCAAGGGTGAAAATGAGAGGACGTGGCCATGACCGATAACAGCGGGAAAAAGACAGCGCCTGGAAAAGACGAGCGGAAAATCAAGGCCGTTTCCAGGATGAAGGAAATACTGACCAATT
>SKZX01000181.1 GCA_007127175.1 Desulfobacterales bacterium | reverse complement strand
TATCAATGGCTTCCAGAACCCCCCTGCGGATGGCGTCCAGCCCTTCCGCGGGCACGCCCGGTTCACGGGGAGCCGGATCCAGATCGTATTCCGCCAGATCCGCGTCCGTTTCAACCGGCGGGGCGACCGTGGGGCGTTTCCCCACCAGGGCTTCCACCGAGGCGTTCAGCGACGGGTGCATGACCACCCTGCGGCTGTCCGCCAGGATAATACGCCTGAGCTCCGGGAACTCCAACGCTTCAGGCTTGAGAAATACCGGCTCCGCATAGAGCAGGCTGTCCCCCAAGGGAATAACGAGGATGCTGCCGCGGAGCACCTCTGAGCCTACCTGTCCCCAAAGGGTGAACTGCTCCGATATGACCGCATCGTTGTCGATCCTCGCCTCCACCTGCCGGGGGCCGTCCACGTGGCGGCCAGACGGAAACCGATACAGGATCTTTTCGCCGTAATGATCGCCGTCGCTCCGGGCTGCCATCCACCCCACAAGATTGTGGCGCTTGTCCGGGGTAAAGGGCTGGATCAGGAGGAATTCCTCTTTTTCCTCCCCGGGGAGCCGCGCAACGATGTAATAGGGGCGCAGGGTATCGGAGCGGCCGAATGCCGCATGCTGCGGCACGGACCACTGGTCTTCCCGGTTATAGAAAACCACCGGGTCGGTCATGTGGTACTGGAGCAGCATCCGGGTCTGCACATTGAAAAGGTCCATAGGATAGCGCACATGATCCCGCAGGTAATCCGGCATTTCCCCGGCAGGCTTGAACAAACCGGGAAAAATTTCCATGTATGTCTGGATGATGGGGCAGGCTGGATCAAACACGTAATAGTCAATGTTGCCGTTATAGGTATCGATCACCGCCTTGACGCTGTTGCGGATGTAGTTGAACCGCTCATGCCAGGGAGTTGAATAAGGATAACGGCTGGTAATGGTGTATGCGTCCTGGATAAAAAACAGCCGTCCGTCCGCGACCACCGTGTATGCTTCGTTGTCCCGCTTGAGAAATGGGGTAATCTTGGAAAACCGCGCCGGCACCGTCCGCCGGTACTGAATCCGGCTTTCCGGCGTAATTTCTCCGGATATCAGGATGTTGATATCCTTGAACTGCCAGGCGTAGAGAAACCTGCGGAACACCGAGCCTAGCACCACACCGCCTTCTCCCTGGTAGTGGGTATACACCGGGCCGTCTACCCCCGGGTAATTGAACTCCTCCATGCGGCTGTTGACGATGGCAAAGGGGATGCTCTTCAATCCGTAATATATCTCAGGCCGATCCAGGGGAATATCGCCGATCGGGGGAAGATCCTGAACAAAAAAAGTGGGCCGGCCGCCTTCGGCCACCTCGGTTACCGGGCTCATGGCGACCCCGTAGCCGTGGGTGAACTGAAGATGGCGGTTGACCCACCGCTGGGCTTCGGTCGGCAGCTTTTCAGCCGACAACTCCCGGGTGGACAGCATTACCTGGCGAAGCTGGCCGTCTACCCTGTAACGGTCCGTCTGAACGCTTAAAAAATCATAATACAGGCGGAAAAACTGGATCTGGTTGTAGCTCTGAAGCAGCGGCCCTTCATCCCACAACCGAAGGTTCTGGATCGTGCCCTGGTTGTCGTCCACAATTGCGGGCTGGACCTCGCCAAGGGCCGGATGGCTCTTGCTGACCATACCCTCCAACCCGTAAGCCTTGCGGGTAAATTCAATGTTAGTGGCGATAAAATCCCTTTCACGGGCCAGTTCGCTGGGCTCGACCTGCAACCGCTGGACAACACCCGGGAGGACGCCCCCGCCCAGAAAATTCAAAACCAGCCACATGCCGATGCCAACATAGATCAGCCGCTGCCCCTGTGAACGGATGGCGGCCAGCAGGACGCCCGCACTGATAAAGGCAATAAAGGTAAGGATCGTGCGGGCCGGAAGCATGACATGGTAGTCTGTATACCCGACACCAAACACCGCACCGGTCCTTGAAAACAGCAGTTCATAGCGTCCCAGCCAGTGGCCTGCGGCAATGATCAGAAAAATGAACGCGCCCAGCACCAGGATATGGGTTCTGGCCCGCCCGCTGAAAGTGAAGACCTCCGCTTTGAGATTGCTGGCAATAAAATAAAAACCGGCAGTGAAAAGCAGTACCACCGTCAGCACCCCCAGAAGCCAGGTACGGAGGAAATCGAGCACCGGCAGGGTAAAAATATAGAAGGACAGGTCCCGCTCGAAAACCGGATCGACCTCGCCAAAGGGGATTCCGTTAAAAAAGCGGAGAAACATCTCCCACCGGCCGGATGGGTGGCTTGCAAGGTAGGTTGAACCAAGGACGACCGCCAGTACGCCGATCCAAAGCATCAGGCGCCGGGCCAGTTGGTACCGCGCGGGGGAGAGATCCTTGCCTGGCCGCCATTGATAGGTTTCCGTACCGCGATACGCAAAATAAAGATTCGGCGCCGCAATGCCGACAAACACGGCGGCTGCCAGCAGGTAAAGCCATACCTGTGCAATCACGCGCACGAAGATGACCTGCTCATGTCCCACACCGGAGAACCAGAGCCAGTCGGTGTAAAACAACCTGGCCCAGTTGAGCCCCATGAATACGGCAACAACGATCAAGCCGGCCAATACCAGTTTGACCAGGTAGATCAAACGGGGAAAGTCCAGGTCTTCGAGGCGGAAAGGCTGCGGCGGCTGACCGCCCGGCCCCCCGGGTTCAAATGAATGGTTCATTATAATGCTCCTGTCATTGTGTTTATCTTAAAAACCATATTGTTTAAAATTATTAAGGCAGTGCCATGAAATACGCCAAACCGTCAAATGGGATGTCATCATCAATACCAAAGCGGAAGCGGGGGGTCAACAGATACCGGGGAAGATACCGGGGAAGATAGAGACAGGGCCCCGGCATATTCAAGGGAAAGAGCGGGATTCGGGTCTTCAGGACAACCGGCCGGCATAATCCTCAAATGTAAAGGTTTTCACAAGGGTGAATGCGCCGGTTTCGGCATCGTAGCGTGCAATGGCGGGCAGATTGATGCCGTTGAACATGTTGGTCTTGACCATGGAATAATGGGCCATGTCATGAAAAATCAGCCGGTCGCCGACGGCTAAAGGGTTGTCGAAGCTGTAGTCGCCGATGACGTCCCCGGCCAGGCAGGACGGGCCGGCCAGCCGGTACGTATGGGCCTTTTCACCCGGTTTGCCGGCGCCTTCAACTTCCGGGCGATAAGGCATTTCCAGGACATCGGGCATGTGGGTGGCGGCAGATGCATCCAGGATAGCGGTCCGGATACGATTGTCGACGATATCCAGGACCGTGGCGGCCAGGATGCCGGCATTGAGCGCCACAGCCTCTCCCGGCTCGATATACACCTCTACCCCGTATCGCTCTTTTGCCTGCCGTATAAGATCACACAACAGGTCGACCCGGTAATCGCCCCGTGTGACATGGTGCCCGCCCCCCATGTTCAGCCAGGACATCTTCTGCATGAATCTTCCGAAGCGCCGATCGAATGCGTCCAGGGTGCGCTCCAGGGCGTCTGCGTTCTGCTCGCACAGGGTATGAAAATGGAGCCCGGAAATGCCCTCCAGGGACTTGCCTTCAAACTTATCGGCCGTGATGCCCAGCCTGGACCCCGGTGCACACGGGTCATATATGGCCGCAGGCGATTCGGAATGCTCCGGGTTGACCCGCAGGCCGCACGCCACATGGGGCGCATGAGCCCGGACCAGCGGCCCGAACCGCTCCCTCTGGGAGAAGGAATTGAACACCACGCAGTCGGCATGAAGAACCACATCATCAATGTCGTCCGCGCTGTAAGCCGCTGAAAACGCGTGCACCTCGCCGCCGAAGCATTCTCTTCCCAGCCGGGCTTCAAAGGGCGAACTGGCGCAGGTGCCGTCAAGGGTTTCCCGGAGGAGTGGGAACATGTGGTGCATGGCAAAGGCCTTCAGCGCCAGAAGGATGCGGCAGCCGGTTTTTTGCTTGACCCGCCTGAGCACATCCAGGTTTTTCCGGATCACCTGGTCGCTGACGATAAAACAGGGGGACGGCAGGCGATAAAGGTCTGCAATTAAAGGAAAGTTTCGGTCCATGGCAATCCGTGCCGGTTCAGCGCATCCATGAAGGGGTCCGGGTCGAACTGCTCCATGTTGAAAACCCCCTTGTCCCGCCAGATATTTTTCACCATCATCATGGCCCCGATCATGGCGGGCACGCCCGTGGTATAGGAAATCGCCTGGGAACCCACTTCGCGGAAGGCTTCCTGGTGATCGCAGATATTGTAGATATAATAGCGTTTTTCCTTGCCGTCCCGGATGCCTTTGATCAGGCAGCCGATGCAGGTGCGCCCCTTTGTGACCGGGCCCAGGGAGGACGGGTCGGGCAGCAGGGCTTTTAAAAACTTGAGCGGCACAATCTCACGGCCCTCGTAGACAACGGGATCGATACGCGTCATACCGATGTTTTCAAGCACTTCAAGGTGCTTCAGGTAGTTGTCCGAAAAGGTCATCCAGAAGCGCGCCCGCCGGATTTCCGGCATGTGCCGGACAAGGGATTCGAGCTCCTCGTGGTACATCAGGTATATTTTTTTGGGCCCGATGCCCTCGGGAAAATCAAAGGTTTTTGAAACGGACAAAGGGTCGGTTTCCACCCACTTCCCGGCCTCGAAGTACTTCCCCCTCGCGCTGACCTCCCGGATATTGATCTCCGGGTTGAAATTGGTGGCAAAGGGATGGCCGTGATCCCCCGCATTGCAGTCAATGATGTCAAGCTCATGGATCTCGTCAAAATGATGTTTTTTCGCCCACGCGCAAAACACGTTGGTCACCCCGGGATCAAAGCCGCTTCCCAGGAGCGCCATCAATCCTGCATCCCGGAACCGGTCGTGGTAATCCCACTGCCAGGCATAGCAGAACCGGGCCTCGTCCGGGGGTTCATAATTGGCCGTATCCAGGTAATCGACCCCCGCTTTCAGACAGGCATCCATGATGGCCAGGTCCTGGTAGGGAAGCGCGACATTGATCACCAGTTCCGGCCGGAACTTATCCATCAGCGCGACCGTTTCACCGACATGATCCGCATCCACCTGCGCGGTTTCAATTTTTATGGGAAGTTCAGCCGCGATCTGCTCACATTTTTCAACCGTTCTGCTGGCCAGGCATATCTTTGAGAAAACTTCCGGGAGACCCGCGCACTTGTGGGCAACCACCTTGCCCACGCCGCCTGCCCCGATAATCAGTACCTTTGCCATAAACTCCAATCCTTATATTTGGCGGTTAAACTGTCAGGAAAAAAATAATCCTTTGATTGATGTTTCAGGCCCGGGATTCCCGCTTTGGCGGTAAATCCTTGGGTTCTGCACAGAGAACCTGAAAATATCCTCTGATTAATTGTTTTTTGCATTGTTTGCAACAGAAAACGCTTTGGAAGCCATCCCCATAAACGTATATTGCCTTGCAATTGAATTATTTTAAATATATTTTGGCAAAAATTCCACTACAGGAAACCCTTTTTCGTTTACCGGACATTTTTGCTGTCTGATGCACATACCCTCCCGGGAGACGCTTCATGCCGATCGTTCAGACGATAACGCTGGCTATCGTCCAGGGTTTGACCGAATTCCTGCCGGTTTCGAGCTCCGCCCACCTCCTGCTGGTGCCGGTTTTCACCGGCTGGCAGGACCAGGGGCTTGCATTTGACGTGGGACTGCACGCGGGCAGTCTGGCCGCAGTAATCCTCTATTTCCGAAAGGATATCACGGTCATGGCTGCGGCCTGGTGGCGCTCGGTGCGCACAAGAAGCATAGACGATAACGCACGGCTCGCCTGGGCGGTCATTTTAGGCACAATCCCCGTGGGGCTTGCGGGACTGCTGCTGAGGGATGCGGTGGCGGGTGTTTTCCGGTCTCCCGTTGTCACGGCCTGCGGGCTCATCGGGTTTGGCCTGCTGCTGGGTTGGGCGGACTGGCGCAATAAAGGGGAGCGCACCATTGGCCAGCTTCGCTGGTGCGATGTGCTGTTTATCGGCTGCGCCCAGGCACTTGCCCTGATCCCGGGCACCTCCCGGTCAGGCATTACCATAACGGCGGGACTTCTGTCGGGCTTCTCCCGAAAGGAAGCCGCGCGCTTTTCGTTTCTGCTCTCCATTCCGGTGATTGCGCTGGCAGGACTCATGGAAACCCGGACACTCATACACATGGCAGAGGCGGTAGACTGGTTTGCCGTGTGCCTGGGCATGGTGATTTCCGGAATCACCGCTTTCGTCTGCATCAGCTACTTTCTGGCTTTTATCCGCCGCATCGGCATGCAGCCGTTTGTGATCTACCGCCTGCTTCTCGGTGCAATTTTACTGATCCTGTACCTCTAAAAAAGGGGACAGATTTATTTTTTCAAAAAGGGGACAGATTTATTTTCTGAGGTGCGCGCACCTCAGAAAATAAATCTGTCCCCTTTT
>SKZX01000220.1 GCA_007127175.1 Desulfobacterales bacterium | reverse complement strand
ATGCCTCCCTTCTCTTGAACTGTTGGAATCATGATTTGTGCATACCGGTTGCAGCCGGTGATCTCCTTTAACAAAAAGGGGGTGTCCCATGAGGCTTAAATTCAGCACATAACGGCTTCCGCGGTAGCTGCCCGAAATATCCGCGCCGCGGAGGCCCGAATACGTTAAGATTCCGCCGGACTGCAGCGCCGCTGCAGTCCATTATTACCCATAAAAAGAAAAGGGGTGGCATATGAACAAAACACTGTTGAATTACGAGACGCTTCTCAAGGTCACCAACGTCATCTCCCACTCCAAGGACCCGGAGGAAGTGGTGCTGATGGCGGTCGAGAGCATCACCAGGGCCCTGAAAGTGAAAGGCTGCGCCGTATTTCTCCTCAACCGCAAAACAGGGGAGCTCGAACTGGCGGCCGATTTCGGGCTCAGCGATGAATACCTGAACAAGGGGCCGCTGAGCGCCATGAAGTCGATTGCCGATTCCCTTGAGGAAGGGCCTGTTGCAATCTACGATGTGTCGGACGACCCGCGGATCCAGTATCCGGAAGCAGCCCAGAAAGAGGGCATCGCATCGATTCTCTCGGTGCCGATAATGGCCGGTGGACGCTCCATAGGCGTTCTCAGGGTGTATACCGACACGCCCTGGGAATTTACCCTGGAAGATGTCAATTTTGTCCAGGCAATGGGGAATATCACCGGTCTGGCCATTGACATGGCACGGCATTACAAGGGCCTCAAACAGAGCATCGAGGTGCTCAAGACGCTGAGAGATCCCAAGCTTATCAAATCAAAAAGGCGAACCCCATACGAAAGCGTCCCCAAAAGTGTTCACCCGTGACGACATCACCGTCGGCGGCGGTAAATTCTTTGACCGCCGCCGACGGCATCCTGTCGATCCGGGAGACAGATTGAAAATCTGTCCCCTGGCGCTTAAAAATGCCGGCCCGGGGGATAAAATTCAATTCTGCCACCAAGACATTATCCCGCTTGCGTGAAATTACGGTGGTTTCCCCGAAAACCGTCTTCACGCGCCTCCAGACAAAAAAATTAATCAAAAAACGATCCCTTCATTGAAAATGCCTCTGAAATTATGTAAAGACGTTAAAAATACATAATATCGTAAAAAACGGCATACAATGAAAAGGGAGCCTTGATGGATCAGCTTGAAAGGACCTGCTGCGGGCACGTGGGCAGAAACGACGAGGGGCGGGAAATACGCCTGCAAGGCTGGGTGGACGCCCGGCGGGACCACGGTGACCTGCTTTTTATCCACATGCGGGATTGGACGGGCATTGTCCAGGTGGTTTTCCAGGAAACCGGATCAGACCGGATGTTTGAAACAGCCCGGCACCTGAGGGAAGAATACTGTATTTCGGTTGTGGGGCGCGTGGTGAGCCGGCAGGCCGGAACCGAAAACCCTTCCCTGGCGACCGGGGATGTAGAGGTGACGGCGGCATCCCTGACCATATTGAACACATCCCGGCACCTGCCTTTTCAACTGTCTGAAAAAGCCATGACCGCCGGCGCCAGCATCAGCACGCCTGCCAACGTGGCCGAAGATCTCCGTCTCCAGTACCGGTACCTGGACCTGAGGCGGCCGTCCATGCAGGACAACCTCAAAAAACGCCACCGCATGATCAAAAAGGCCCGCAGTATCCTTGACGATCACGGGTTCATCGAGATCGAAACCCCGAACCTGACCCGGTCCACGCCCGAAGGCGCCAGGGACTACATCGTTCCGAGCCGGGTTCACGAATCGGCCTTTTACGCCCTGCCCCAGTCCCCCCAGCTGTTCAAACAGCTGCTCATGGTCAGCGGCATGGAGCGATACTACCAGGTGGCCCGGTGCTTCCGGGACGAGGACCTGCGGCCGAACCGGCAGCCGGAATTCACCCAGCTCGACATTGAAGCGGCTTTTATCGACGAATCCTTCATCTGTGAGCTCATCGAGGAAGTCATCGCCGCCATGTTTGATGAGACCGGCATCACCCTGGCCCGGCCTTTTCCAAAAATAACCTATGCGGAAGCCATGGCATCGACCGGTTCGGACCGTCCCGACCTTCGCTTCGGCCTGCGGTTTATCCATGCCACGGACATCTTTTCCGATACCGCCTATTCCATATTCAAGCAGATTCTCAAGCGCGGCGGGCATATCATCGGCATCAACGTCAAGGGGCAGTCGGATGAATTGAGCAAAAACGTGCTGCAGAACGAATATGCCAAACAGATCGTACCCGGGTTCGGCGGCAAGGGCATGACATGGATGCGGGTGGCCGACGGGCGACTGGACTCCAACATCGTCCAGTTTTTCAGCAAGGCCGAGCAGGCAGCCGTGATGGAGCGGTTCGGGTGTGAAGAAGGCGATGTGCTCATGATCGTTGCCGACCCGTCATATGAATTGACCACGGGCGTTCTGGGGCAACTCCGGCTGCACGTGGCCAACCGGCTCGGATTGATCCCGGAAGATGCCTGGCACCCGGTATGGGTGACCGATTTCCCCCTTTTCGACCCCCTGGAAGAAGGCGGCGTCACATCCACGCACCACCCCTTTACGGCCCCCGACCGCACCGATTTTGACCCGAAAAACGTAAGCGAACTGCTGCAGCTCAAATCCCGCGCCTATGATATTGTTATCAACGGTGAAGAAGTGGGGGGCGGCAGCATCCGCATCGACAATTTCAAGGTCCAGGAAAAAATATTTGCGGCACTCGGCCTTTCCCGGGAGGAAGTGACCGAAAAATTCGGATTCTTCCTGAAGGCCCTGGAATTCGGTGCCCCGCCCCACGGCGGGATCGCCATTGGGATTGACCGATTGGTGTCCATGGCGCTGGGCACGGCTTCGATCCGGGATGTGATCGCCTTTCCCAAGAACCGGAGCGCCTTCTGCCCCCTGACCAAAGCGCCCTCGGTCGTCAGCAGGGAGCAGCTTGACGAGTTGGGGCTGCTTAATTTCGGCATGGCGGAAAAAATCGCACAGACAGAAGAGAAAAACATCATCGATACCCTGTCATGGGTTTCGCGGATCGGCATTGACGAACAGGAACGACCGGTTATGGCAGAAGCAGTGGAAAAGGCCCGGAACCTTGCCGAACGGGTGCTCGCCCGCCCATGCGAAGCAGCGCCGATGTATTCCGTCATCGCCCTGGAAAACCGGACGCGCCCGGGAAAAACGCCGGTTACGCATCCGGCTGCGGCAAACGGGGGCCTTCTGGCCAATGCCCCTGAAACCAGGGGTGATTTTTTCAAAGTGGCCAATATTATCGAGTAATTGCAGGTTTGCAACAACACATAACCGGGAAATGAAAGGCCGGAGCGAAACCAATGGCTCTGGTTACAGGCGCCTAACTCAATCAAGGATATCGCCCATCATATGAATGAAAACACCAACAACCTGCTTTGGCAGCTCAACCCGGCGGCCTGTGAGCCGCCCCCGCAGGGCATCCTCAATGATTTCCGCGTGGTCCTCCGGGGCAACCTGCCGGTCGCCGGAAAGCCTTCAAATGCTGGGTCAAAAGCCCTTGAAAATTTCATGCCCATTGAAGACGCTGCGGTCGTGAAGCGATTGAAAAACCATGGCGCATGGCTGGCCGGCATGAGCCAAATGAGTGAACTGGGGTTCGGCATCACCAAGGATACGGCCCACCGCCTGATCGGGGAAAAACAATGCAATGCCTTTCTGGGGACCGAAAGCGCCGGCGAAATCCGGTATCTCGCCGCAATGGCGGGCGCCTGGGGATACAAACCCAGTTCCGGCATCTGTTCGAACCTTGGGGCCGTCACCCTGTTGCCGTCCATGGAGTGCATCGGCGTGATCGCTGAAACGCCAGCCGCTGTGGCATCGATCCTTTTCGCCGTGAGCGGCAAAGAAGACCGTGATTTCTCCATGCTGTGGGACAACCTGCCCGTTTTTCCGGCAAAAGGCGACAAAAGCCCGGATTCCGGCACAGCGGGACCGCCGATCAAAGTCGGTGTGATTGCGGAACAGATTGCCGGGCTGGACGAAGCGGACAAAAATGCTTTTGAAAAAACCGTCTCCGGGCTGGTCCAAAAAGGCATACCGGTAACAGAGGTGTCTTTCCCTGATTATGACCTTTTCAGAACGGTTCACCAGGTTATCGGGTCCGTGGAGGCGTCTTCCAGCGCCGGAAAATATGACGGGGTGCGCTACGGCCACAGGGCGTCAAACACGGACAACTGGAACGACATGTATTTGAAAACCCGGCAGGCGTCATTCGGGACGCTGATCAAGGCCTACCTTTTCCAGGGCGCATTCTTCCAGTTCGAAAATTACCCGGCGTTCGAGCAGGCGGCCCGCCTGCGAAACCTGCTTTTCCAAAAAACCGGGGCCCTTTTCGAAGACATCGATTTCATCGCCTCGCCGCTGCGCATAAGCGGGTTCGATGCAACCCGCGCCCAAAGCGTGGACGATGTCTATGACGCCCTGGTCCATGCACTGCCGGCAAACGTACTCGGATTGCCGGCCCTTTGCGCTCCGGGCATGACCCGGACCGATGACAGGGACCTTGGGCTCCAGATCATGGCGCCCCACCTTGCAGATGAGAAGCTGCTGAATTTTGCCGCCCAATATCTGACGGCTTCATAAAAGCCCAATATCTGCGTTGCGAGCAATTATTGAAGAATATCATCACGCCAAAGGCGTGACTCAATTATTCAATAATTGCTCGCGCCTGGATCTTGTCACGCCACGGCGTGATTCAAAGCCGTCTGGAAACGACTTTTTACGAATGCATCAATATCTAAAAAACGAATAATTTTTATTATTTAAAAAGGAAGCACAGGCCCATGCCCTATGAAGCCGTCATCGGGCTGGAAATTCATGTCCAGCTCAATTGCCCCACAAAGCTGTTCTGCGACTGCGCAAACACGGCCACGGAAAAGGCCAATACCCATGTCTGCCCCACCTGCATCTGGCTGCCCGGCGCACCGGTGCAGCTGAGCGAAGACGCCCTGGAGAAAGCAGCCCTCACCTGCCTGGCACTTAACGGCGAACTCTCGGCCCGAAGCGCTTTCGACCAGAAGGTCTACTATTACCCGGATCTTCCAAAAGGATACCAGCTCTCCCAGCATCACCTGCCGCTGGCAACCGGGGGATGGGTCGATATATCCGATGAAAACGGCAAACCCCGCCGCCTGCGCATCCACCACGTTCACATGGAAGAGGATGTCGCCAAGCTGGTGCATGAAACAGACGGCCGGAAGCGGATCAGCCTCGTGGATTTCAACCGGGCGGGCGCGCCCCTCGTTGAGATCGTGACCGAGCCTGATATTCGGACCCCCCACGAGGCCATGGCTTTCCTGAGGGCGCTTCGCACGCGGATCCGGTACGCGAAAACCGCGGAATGCTCCATGGAAAGCGGCACCATGCGATGCGATGCCAATATCTCCCTGCGACCGGCCGGCAGTGACGCGTTTTTTACAAAGGTGGAAGTCAAAAACATGAATTCCGTTAAAGCGGTGGGCAATGCCATCGCCTACGAAATTGAGCGGCAGGAAAAAATGATCAACGAGGGACAGCCGGTTGTCATGCACACCCGGCTCTGGGACCCGGATAAGAACGTCACCACGCCCATGCGGGCGAAGTTCGCCGGCCCCTGCATTCCCGACCCTTCCGTGCCGGAAATTCACATGGACACGGCGCGCGTGGATGCGCTGAAACAGCGCCTGCCGGAGATGCCGGCGGAAAAACAGGCCCGCTTTGCATCTCAATACGGCTTGACCGGGGACGAAGCCGCCCTCATGAGCACGGAAAGGGATATTGCCGATTATTTCGAAGCCCTGGCCCGAAACAGCGTCAATGCCCGAATGGCGGCCCAATGGATATCCGGGAGACTGCTCCCCGCCCTTAAAGATCAAAACGCGGAAATTACCGATACGGTGCTCTCCGCAGACCGTGCCGCCGGCCTCTTGTCGCTTCTTGAAAACGAATCGGTCAATGCGAAGCAGGCAAAAGAACTCATGGCCCTGATGTTTACCTCCCCAAAATCAGCGCCAGAGATTGCAGACGAAAAGGGATTCAGGCAGATTACGGACATCGATGAACTCTCCGCCATCCTGGACGCCGTCCTTGAAGAAAACCCCGACGCGGTGGCAAACCTGCGCGCCGGGAAAAAACAGGCCGCCGGGTTCATCATCGGCCAGACCATGCAGAAATCAGGGGGCCGGGCGAACCCGAAGATGCTGTCAGAAATTCTGGGCCGGAAAAATTTTTCCTGACCGACCTTATACACCGGCGGATTGTTTTCCCCTTGAATAGTCGCCGGAAAAGGTGATATTTTAACACTATGGGAACAAAACTTGGAAAAATAGCAGGATTTCTTTTTTTCGCCGTCATCGGTGCCGGTGCGATTTTTTTGGGTTTGCAGTACGTCTCCGAGTGGCATGAACAGGAGATTAAATCCGCGTTGGAACTGCAGCGCAAACAATT
>SKZX01000232.1 GCA_007127175.1 Desulfobacterales bacterium | reverse complement strand
CGACATACAGGAGGTATCCGCCGTTGGTGTGAACAACGCCCTTGGGCTTGCCGGTGCTGCCGCTGGTGTAGAGGATGAAAAGCGGGTCCTCGGCATCCATTGATTCCGGCTCGACAAAGGCATCCGCCGGAACCTGCGCCATTGCATCATGCCACCACATCTCTTTTTCAGGATCAAGGGTGATGCCCGAATCCGTTCGGTTATAAACGATTACCTTCTCCACCCCGGGGCATTTTTCACGGGCCTTGTCCACGTTGGCCTTGATGGGGATCGATTTGCCGGCACGGTACCCGCCGTCCGCGGTGATCACCATGCGGGCGCCCGAATCCTTGACGCGGTTGGCGATGGCGTCCGCGGAAAACCCCCCGAACACAACGCTGTGAATGGCTCCGATACGGGCACAGGCAAGCATGGCCACCGCCAGTTCAATGACCATGGGCATGTAAATGACAACCCGGTCCCCTTTTCCGACGCCCTGGTTCTTCATAACCAATGCAAACCGGTTGACCTGGCTGTACAGTTCCTTATAGGTGATGGTGCGCGTTTCACCCGGGCTGTCGCCTTCCCAGTAATAGGCGATCCTGTCTCCAATGGCATCCTGGTGCCGGTCCAAACAATTTTTTGCGGCATTGATCCGCCCACCGCCGAACCATTCGATTGTCGCTTCCGCAAAGTCGTATTTGAGCACGAAATCCCATTTTTTATCCCATGTCAGGTACTTTTCGGCCTGTTCCCCCCAGAAAGCCTCAGGGTCTTCCAGGGATCGGGCATACAGCCGCCGGTATTCCTCCAGCCCCGGCACAAACGCGCGCCCCTCGAACGCTGCCAGATGATCATCATATTGTTCCTGCTGCGCCATAAACGCCTCCTTTTTTACGTGCAAGCGGCCTGGTGTTAAACGGGTGGGGCCAAGTATAGCCCGGTACCAACCCGCCGCAAATTGTCCTTCCATAAACGGCGGGCAGGGACTTCGACCCGAGAGACAGACTGGAAGGCTGTCCCCTGGGAGGGTTTGACTTCGACCCGCAGACTGGAAGTCTGTCCCCTGGGGGTTCTGCAAATTCGAACCCGATACCGACCCCGACCCCGAGAGAATGAACAACCTTCCTGGGGAAATTGACCTTAAATATAAATTATTATATAAAATAACATACATGCAACATCATGCACCACTATTTTTTCCCCTGAAAACGTACATTCACGACCGGGTGCCGGCAAACCGGTTTTTCATATTGACACGTCACGAGGCGAATGCAACAATTCAAAAGGGTGCCAAACGCTTGTCCTTTCAGCCTTCCCTGTATAAATGACCCTTTTCACCCGGGTGGCACCGGGTGTTGCCTTGGGGTTGGACAGCCGATTAACCGAGGGATGGCGGTGTAATCTGATTGTGTTTAATCCCCGAAGGGGATATGGATTTTAGCCGGTGGTTTCAACCACCGGTATGGGCATGGGAATTATAGCACCGAGTCCGGAAGGGACGCCATTCAAAAGATGTCGTCCCTTCAGGACTTCGGAATAGCGGTTCATATTGACCTTTCCGGTGGTTGAAACCACCGGCTGTATTGAATATCCCCTCCGGGGATAATCAGGATCACCGGCAAATCAAAAAACACCCAAACGTTAGAGACAGACTAACAGTCTGCCCCTTGGAGGTGGAACAGATTCGACCCCGACGCCGACCCCGAGAGGTTGAAAAGCCCTCTTGGATCGTTGCCCTTATACAAATGACCAATTTCAACCGGGTGGCGCCGGGGATTGCCCGAAGCAACAATTGCAGGGGGTTGCTGATAGCTCCTGGCGAAGCGCGGGCAGGCGCCCTGTGGCTTTGCCGTTTATCACAGGGCGCGCACAAGCGAGCCATGGAGATATCAGCGTTCCCATGCAGTTGCAAGGGCAATGCCCGGGGACACACGGGGGAAATTGTCCTTGAATAAAATGGCAGGCAGGGGCTTCGACCCGGGAGACAGACTGGAAGTCTGTCCCCTGGGGGTTTGCGCATAAAAAAGGAAAAATTTATGACATTCAAAGAAATACGATTTGAACGGAAAGACGGCATCGCCCTGTTGACCCTGAACCGGCCCGACACCCGGAATGCCATTTCTACGCCTGAAATCATCGCAGAAATTGAGACCGCCTGTACAATGGTCAATGCCGACATGAACACGAAGGTGCTGATTGTCACGGGGGTGGACCCGGCATTTTCATCGGGGGGAAACATCAAGGACATGCTTGAGAAAAAAGGCATGTTCGGCGGAAGTCCGGCCCAGATCATGGAAAACTACAGGAAAAATATTCAGCGGATTCCACTGGCAATCCACGGGGTTGAAGTACCGACCATCGCCGCCGTCAACGGCCCCGCGATCGGCGCGGGCTGCGACCTTGCCCTGATGTGCGACATCCGCATCGCTTCCGAAAAGGCCCGGATGGGCGAAACCTTTCTGAACATCGGCATCATACCGGGTGATGGCGGGGCCTGGTTTCTGCCCCGGGCGGTCGGAATGGCCAAGGCCTGCGAGTTGACGTTCACCGGCGACATTATCGATGCCCGGGCAGCTGAAAAGGCAGGGATGGTGAGCTATGTGGTGCCCCATGAAGCGCTATTGGAAAACACCATGGCCCTGGCGCAGAAAATTTCGCAGAAATCATCACAGGCCCTCCGCATGGCCAAACGCCTGCTTTATTCGGGGCAGCACACCTCCCTGGCCCAGCACCTAGACCAAAGCGCGGCCTTTCAGGCGCTCTGCCACACCACGGCCGAGCACCAGGACGCCCTTGATGCCATGATCAATAAAAAGGGCCCCGGATCGGCAGCCCCATAGGCAGAATCCCGTTGCCATGAGCGAATCCCGCAATAATCGGGGACGACGTATTTTAAGTTGACACCATTATCAATACGTGTAATTGCTGAAAAAAAGCCTGCGGCCGGAAACAGGGTGATTATTCCCTATTCACTCAGCCCAAAAAGGAGGCCTCGAAATGATTCCGGAAGTAAAAAAAATCCTTTATGCAACCGATCTTTCAGAAAGCTCACGCATGACCCTTTCCTGGGCGATGGCGCTGGCCGACAAGCTCAAGGCCAAGCTGATCATGCTCAACGTGATCGAGGATGTGTCCTCATCCCCTTCGGTTCAGGTATATTTTTCCGAGCAGGAGTGGAACCAGTTGAAAAAGCGGGTCAACAACGAGGCCGTCGACATCATGAAAGAGCGGCTCAAGGAATTTTGCGAAGAGGCGAAAGCCGCAATCCCGCAATGCAAATATGGTGCCGATGAGATTATTGTCCGGCGGGGAAACCCCGTGGAAAAAATCCTCCTGGTCGCCGAAGAACAGCAGTGCGGCATCATTGTTATGGGATCGCTCGGGGCCGGCGGCCTGACCGATGCCATCATGGGCTCAACAGCCCGTCGCGTGCTGCGAAGAAGCAAAATCCCCGTTTTCGTGATTCCCGTAAAGCGGTGAAGCCGGTTTGATTAGAACCCATCTCAAAATTCGGCCTTCTATTACATCAGCCCGCGTTTTCTGGCCATGGCCATCATCTGGTCCATGCTGCCGGAAGGCGGTACGCGGCGATTTTCTTCCGGCTTGGGGACCAGCTTGACGGCTTCGGTGGGGCAATCGGTAACACATAGCCCGCACCCGATGCACCGGTCGACGTTCACAACGGCAACGTCGGCATCCCCAACCGCAATGGCATTCATCTGGCACCTTTCCTCGCAGGCCTCGCAGGCCGTGCATTCGTCTTCATCCACAACGGCGTAATGGTTTGAAAATACGATCTCCGCAGGCTTTGGGTGCATGTTGAGCACCCGGAGCACCCCGCAGCAATCCCCGCAGCAGTTGCACATGCCTGCCGGGTTCTGTGCGGTGGCCGGCTGGGTGACCAGCCCGGCGTCCCGGGCATCGGCCAGGATCTTTTCGGCTTCCGCCACCGTGACCTGCCGCCCCATGCCGTGGTCCAGGTAATACTGCCCCATGGACCCGAACATGAAACACGCCTCCATTGTCTTTCCGCAGCTCTCCCCCACGAGTGATTTCTGCTTGCGGCAGATGCAGTCGGTCACGACGATGAGTTTTCTGCTCCTGAGTATTTCGCAGGCATCGTCATAGGCGGCCACCTGGTGGACAACATCAACGGACGCGTTCACGGGAATGGTGCGCAGAAAATATTCCGCGCTTTCGGCCATGGCCCTGTCAAGGCCTTCCTGCATGTATTGTTCGGCCATAGCGGCAAATTCCGGATCCAGCCGCTTGACCTGGAACTCATAGAGGCCGTGTATAAAGGGAATCGCCCCATAGCGCGGCGCACCGCCCTTTGCCAGGCGAAACAAAAGCCCCCTTTTCGCCATGTCCTCGAGGCGGGTCCCCGCATCTTCCACGGAAATGCCCATTCTTTCGGCCACCGGTTCCGGCGGCTCCACCATTGGGGAAAGGGCGAGAAACAGTTTTGCATCCGCCTCGGAGAAGAGATGCTTTAAAATCTTAATTTCAATACCGGATTTGGTTGCCGGGAATCCCAGGGAATAGGTATCGAGCCGCTCCTGCAGCTCACGGTAGAGTTGATCGGTCATGAATTCTCCTTGTTAAGCCAGAGCGCCGCCGTCGCAGACGATGGTTGCGCCGGTGGTGAAAGAGGCGGCATCGGACACCAGGTAAAGGACCGCGCCCACCATTTCATCCGGGGTGGCGTGCCGGTTCATGGGTATCTGGGCAAGGGCGTAATTGTATATATCCTTGTTCTCGATGATGGCCGCGGAAAAACGGGTTTCCGTCAACCCCGGAAGCAGCGCGTTGACCCGGATGTTGCTGGCGGCCAGCTCCTTGGCGAACGCTTTTGTCATGGAAATGACCGCTGCCTTGGTGATGGAATAGATGCCCTGGAAGGGCGCCGGCCGGATGCCGTTGATGGACGCCACATTGACGATGGAACCGCCGCCGCTTTCAACCATGAGTTTTGCGGCATACTGGCTCAGGAAAAAAGGCCCCTTGAGGTTGACCGCGAATGTTTTGTCCATGGCCCATTCCGGCGCATCCATCAAAGACCCGAAATACGGATTGGTGGCCGCGTTATTGATCAGGATGTCGAGTCTGCCGTATGTGGACCGGACCTGCGCGAAAAGCGCCTGGACCTGGTCCATCTGCCCCGTGTTGCAGGCAATGGCCTCGGCCTTGCCCCCCTTATCGACAATTTTCTGTTTGACGACCTCAAGGGATTCCAGCTTGCGGCTCGCCAGGATACAGGTCGCCCCGTGATCGGAAAGCGTCAGCGCAATCGCTTCCCCAATGCCCCGGCTGGCCCCGGTGATCAGTGCAATCTTGTTCGCCAGTGAAAAAGATACCATGTCAACCTCCGGATTCTTCATTGTCCGGTGCCGCCGGCACCGGGTTTTCGTTTTGCCCCTGCTGAAAAACCCCCAGCAGAAGCGGAATGAACGTGTTGATGTCCTCAACGATGCAGACATCGGACTCATTAAACATGGCCGCCTGGGGATCCGTGTTGACGGCCACGACAAACCCTGCGCCGCGCATGCCCATGACGTGCTGAGACGCCCCTGACACCCCGCACGCGAAGTAAAGCGCCGGGGCCACCGCAATCCCGGTGACGCCGACCTGCCGGCTGTAGGGGAGCCATCCCCGGTCGCACACGATCCGGGTCCCGGCAACGGCCGACCGGGGAAACAGTGCCGCAAGACGGTCCATCAAGGGCATGTTTTCCGCTTCACCGATGCCCCTTCCGGCGGCGATCACCACCTTTGCTTCGGCCAAACCGGAGGTGTCGGCAGGGGCCTTGCGCACACCCAGTACATTTACCTGGCCGGATATCCCTTCAACCGCCACCCGTGTAACCCTGCCGGGCTGCCTCCGGCCGCCGGCGTCAAGTCGGAATACGCCGGGCTGGACCGTCAGCACCGCGGTCTTCGCGCAGGAAGCCATGTTTGCCCGGACCTTTCCACCATAAACGTCTTTCTGAAAATAAACCGTTTCCTTCTCATAAAACAAGCCGTTTATACCGGTGATGCACCCCGCACCCAGCATGGCGGCCAGGGCAGGCGCGTAATCGAGTCCCTGTGAATTGTGCGGTGCGCATATGAACTCAAAACCCTTTTCCGAAACCATTGGGGCAATCAGCGCGCACCAGGCTTCGGATGAAAAGGCGCTGATACCGGGACAGGAAACCGCCCGGACATCCATCCCGGTCTGTCGGGCGATTTCTTCGGCAACCGCGTCAATCCCCTCACCGGCAACGATTATTTCAACCGCTTCAATCGCCCCGTTCCCCAGTTTTTCCGCAAAAGCCGCCGCATCGTATGTTTCAGGCAGCACCCGCCCCTCGGCATGGGCGGCGATAACAGCGATGGTTCGTTTTTCCGGCATATCAGGAAATCAGTGCCCGTTGTTTAAGGATGGCTGCCAGCGCTTCGGCCTTTTGGAGGGGTGTTCCCTCCAGGCGCCT
>SKZX01000323.1 GCA_007127175.1 Desulfobacterales bacterium | reverse complement strand
GCACAGATAAAAAATGCGCCCCGAACCCGGGAGATGGATATGGAAAAAATTTCCAGCATCGGCTTTTTTGTGGCCCGGGAAACGGTATCCGTGACGCTGTATATTGATGAGATCCGCCTGAAAAACAAACAATAGAAACCGGCATTGAAGCGGCAGGCAGATTCTCCCCTGTCACCACGGCCCGCAAAGGACCTTCACCTTGTAAGTTCCACGCCATGCCTGGCACACAAAAAAGGGGGGTGAAAGCATGATTCACCCCCCAATCCGTAATTTTCGCTTGTGCGACCATTCATTTTACAACGATGCAGCCAATAAAACTGCAAGGATGGTCCGATACGCTACTTCCCGCTGACCTTGTCAAAAATCCGCTCGGACTTTGCTGCTGCGGCTTCAGCACGCGCTGCAGCGGCCTTTGCCTCTTCAGCCGCCTTCTGTGCATCTGTGCAGCATTCGTCCACCTTCTGAGACGCCTCATCTGCCCGGGCCGCCGCCATTTCTGCCTTGGTCGCAGACTGTACCGCAAGAGCCCTGACTTCTTCCAACTGCGCCGTGGTTGCGCAACCGCTGAAAAAGGCCGTCGCCATAAGGGCTGCCGCGCAAAAACAAAGAACCATGATTTTTCGTGTCATTTGAAACCTCCTTTTGTGTGTTACAGGATTATGAAAAAATGCCTGCCCTGCCCCAGGACAATCTGCGCCACAGGCGCAGAACATCTGAACAATCCTTTAAGGATCTCTGCTGATTAGGGTCGGCACACCTTTCCGGGCATCTATACACTGTCTGACTTTCAGCGGATCAACGATATCGGCCACCCCGGCGCCGTTGATGACGGTCCATGCATGGGTCTCCAGATCCGGGAACAATTCGTAAATATCCGGGTGGGCCTCCAGAAAAACAAGGTCTCCCCGAACCCCCACCTTAACGGGCTCATAAAGGATTTCAACGATCATGCCCCTGTCAACCTCATGATAAAACTGAGCCGCATGCTCCGGATAGAGCCGGATGCAGCCATGGCTTACCCTGCGCCCGACACCCCATGGAAAATTCGTACCATGAATACCGATATTATTTGCCGCCAGGCCGATCCAATAGTCGCCCAAAGGATTTTCCGGGCCGGGGGGCATTACTTTCCGCCCGTATTTTTCCCATGCACTGGGCGGAACCGTCCAGGATGGGTTTTCGATTTTCGCGACCACCCGGGTTTCCATAACCGGCGTATTGAACCCTTCCCGCCCGATGCCGATGGGGTATGTCCGGACCATGTGATGTTCTTCAAAGAACCGGTAAAGTCTCATTTCCGGTATATTGACGACAACCGCCCTGTGCCGCGTGGGAGGGGGTATCCATTTTGACGGAATATCAATGACCATGCCCGCCTCAGGCAGCCAGGGGTCGATCTCCGGGTGATACAAAGCCATCTGATTATACCCGAGGCCGTATATCCTGGCAATCTGGAGCAGCGTCTGGCCTTCTTCAACCAAATGCGAATCAATGAAGCCGATAACCGGCATCGGCTTTTCCCCGTCGACGGTTTCCGGCGGAAAACTGAAGGGATATGCTGCAGCCTCAATATCATACGGCGACAGGCCAATGATTGCGGAAAGAAACAGAATGGTCAAAAAAACGGATAAAAAACGCTTCATTTCAATACACGCCAAACCATGCAGGACAGGAACGTTAATAGCAAAACAATGTGAAACCGGGAAAATTCTGATTCCCACGCTCCCGGGGTACCCTTCTTTTTGACACATTTACCATACTAAAAAATAATAATACGTTTTTTCCAATCTTCAATCCTTGATAAACCGATTTTTTGCCTTTAAAAAACGAGATTTTTGGATTATGCTCAAAAGATTATGGTGTCCATGAAGCAAGCAACGGGCGGGCCGCTCACGGGCACAGGTTCAAAACCAAACCAAAGGTGTTGCCGTGCACGAACTGCCTATTACGGAAAACATCCTCACGATTGTCTTGAAGCATGCAGCGGCCGGCCACGTCCGCCAGGTTGTTTCCATTACGCTGGACATCGGGGAACTCAGCGACCTTGAAGACGAATGGATGCAGCATTACTTTGATTACCTGAGCAAGGGCACGGTTGCCGAAGGCGCAAAATTAAAAATAAACCGGATTCCCATTGCGCTGAGATGCAATGGGTGCGGAAAAACATTTGAAATCGAAAAATCAATGATAGGAAAATCAACATGCCCCTCCTGCCAGGCTACAGGTGATTTTTCCCTGGTATCCGGCAGGCAGTATCATATCAAGGAGATGGAGGCGAAATAATCGTCCATGGATGAAATCAAGCTCATTGAAATTAAAGAAAGCATTCTGACAGACAACGACATTGCAGCCGAGCAATTGCGCAGCAGGCTAAAGGCCGAAAAAACCTTTGTCGTCAACCTCATGTCTTCCCCGGGGGCAGGAAAGACGACGCTTTTGCTGCAGACCCTCGCCGCACTGAAACAGACGTATAAAACAGGGGTGATCGAAGCGGACATCGATTCAATGGTGGATGCGGAAAAAATCAGGGCAGCAGGGATTGAAAGCGTTCAGTTGAGAACCGGCGGCTTCTGCCATCTGGATTCGAACATGGTCAAGCAGGGCCTGGAAGCGCTGGGAAGCGAAGGTTTTGACCTTGTATTCATAGAAAATGTGGGCAACCTGGTTTGCCCGGCCGAATTTGACACGGGCGCCATCACAAATGTCATGATCCTCAGCGTTCCGGAAGGTGACGACAAACCGTTGAAATACCCCCTGATGTTTTCGACCTGTGATGTCCTGGTCATAAACAAGACTGACATGCTCTCCCTGTCGGACTTCAACATGAATACCCTTTACGGACACATCTCACGGCTTAACCCGAATATGAACATCTTCGAGGTTTCGGCAAAAACCGGCGATGGCGTCAAACAATGGGCAGACTGGCTGAAGCAACAGGTGTCCGATTTTTTGCAATAGCGCATCCAGCAAAGGTTGGCAAAATGCATAACATATTTTAATTAAAGTACTTTTCATGCGCCAAATGCCCAGATTTTTCTTGACAAATTCAACAGTTTACCGTTTACTCCTAAAAAGATCCGACATTTAATAATGATAGTCTCGTAAAAAGTCGCTTTGGGACGGTAAAGAAAAAAGTTCAAGATCAAGGCACGAGCAATGTTTGAAGAATTGATAGTACTTATGTGTACGTGAGATTCTTCGGAAATTGCTCGCAACGCAGATATTGGACTTTTACGAAGCCGTCAATAATGACCCTTTTCACAGATGTATCATGCTGAAAAACAAATCCGGCCACCCATCATTTGGTAAGCATACATGAATTACAATGACAACGACAATGCCGGCAAATCATATCAACCCGGCGACGACCCCGGTGATATGCTTGAAGTCGGCATAATGCTGGATGAAGAACAAGATTCTGCCAATACCTTGACCGCCGAGGGCAGCACCGGGGAAAGCAAAAACGGTTTACCGGAAAATCCGCCCGAAACAAGCCATGATGACAAGCAGCAAGCCGTCAGCCACGATGGAGAGGCGGTTCCGGATACGGAAGATCAACGTGGTGATGCACGGCAGCACAGCGAACATGCAGACATTCTAAACGAGATCAGGAGCATTGGCCGGCGGATCGAAGACCTCACCGCTCATTTTGAAGGCAAAATCAAATACGACGCGCATAAAAATCGCATTATCGACGACCTGCATGAACAGCTGCAGGATTTCAGGGATGGGATAATCAAAAAGCATCTGCACTCCATGATCACGGACATCATCAAGATCATCGATGACACGAGAAAGTTCAAATCCCATCATGAAAATACCGTCCCGACCGAAAATGCCGCCGGCCTTATGCTCGACTTCATGGAACAGATCATTTCGGATTTGGAGGACCTTTTCACATTCCAGGGTATATACCCGTTTACCTGCGCCGGGGAGGATTTTGACTCCCACAGGCAACGCATCATCAAAAAAATCGATACCGACCTTCCTGAAAAAAACAGGCTCGTGGCGGAAAGCCTGCGCCCCGGTTACGAGTGGGAAGGAAAGGTGATTCGACCGGAAATGGTTGCTGTTTACATTTACAATGACACACTCAACAACAAGGCAGGCGAAAGTTGAATCAGAAAACAATAAAGCGCATTTTCGGCATCGATCTTGGCACCACGTATTCTTCCATCTCTTACGTCGATGAATTCGGCAAAGCGGTCATCATACCCAACTCGGAAAATGAGCGGGTTACCCCCTCGGTCGTGTTTTTCGACGAAGAAAACATCGTTGTGGGAGAAGTGGCAAAGGAAAGCGCCAAGCTTTACCCGGACGAAGTTGTCAGCTTTATCAAGCGCTCCATGGGGGAGCCGAACTTCATCTTCGAATTTGGGGGCCAACGCTATCGGCCGGAAGAAATCTCCGCATACATCCTGAAAAAACTTGCCCAGGATGCCCGGCAATACATGGGTGAGGAAGTCACCGACGTTGTGATTACCTGCCCTGCCTACTTCGGCATCAATGAACGGGAATCGACACGAAAAGCGGGCGAAATAGCCGGATTAAACGTCCGCCACATCATCAACGAGCCTACGGCCGCCGCTATTGCTTATGGGTCCCTTGAAACCAGCGAAAAAAAGACCGTCCTGGTATACGATCTGGGTGGGGGCACCTTCGATGTGACCATGATTTTTATTTCCAAGGAAGCCGTCGAAGTGGTCTGCACGGGCGGAGACCACAACCTGGGCGGGAAAGACTGGGACGACCGGATTGTCGCTTACCTGGTCGAAAAATTCCAGGAAGAAACCGGTACCAGCGAAGATATTCTCGATGATCCGGACACATGGCAGGACCTCCAGCTTTCTGCGGAAAAAGCCAAAAAAAGCCTGACCCAGCGCGCAAAGACGCCTATCGCCATCACCCACGGCGGCCAGCGAATCAAGCTCATGCTGGAAAGGGAAAAATTCGAAGAACTGACCGAAGACCTGCTCTACCGGACCATCGATTTTACCGGGGAAATGCTTGAAGCGGCAAAAGCAAAAGGGTATCAATCCTTTGATGAATTCATCCTGGTGGGGGGGGCTACCCGTATGCCCCAGGTCATTGAAAAGATCGCCAAGGAATTCAATATTACCCCCAAGGTCTTTGACCCGGATGAGGCCGTCGCAAAAGGGGCAGCCATTTACGGCTGGAAACTGGCGTTGAACGATGATCTCATCCGGCGCATTTCGGAAAAAACCCAAAAAACCATAGAGCGGGTTGAAACCCTCACCGAAATGATTGACCGGAAAGAAATATCGGCCGAGGACTTCAGGGAAGCGGCCATGGCGCTTGCCAACGAAAGCGGGTATACACTCCCCAGCGTCGAAAATGCCATGCTCAATGTCAGAAACGTCACCAGCAAAAGCTTCGGGGTGGTCGCACACAACCCCAACGATGAGGAGATCGTTTTCAACCTGGTGCTCCGAAACACCCCGGTTCCGGTTCGAATCAAGAAAAAATTCTATACCGCCGGGCACAACCAGAAAACCGTATTGATCCGAATAATGGAGAGTGAAACCAGCAATGTTGAAATCCCCGTGGAAAACGCCGTAGAGATTAAAAAAGCGGTCCTGAACCTTCCGCCCGACCTGCCGGAAGACTCTCCTATTGAAATTGCCTACGAGCTCAATGAGGAAGGGCGGCTCCATATCACTGCAGAAGAAAGCAGCAACTCGCAGAAAATAGATGTCGTGGTGGATACCGCATCCGTCATAAGCGGGGAGGAATTTGAGCAGGCCAAGATCAGAACCCAGAAACACATGGTGCTGTAAGACCGTTTTTCAAACAGGCGCCCCCGTCTATGCCCCGCCAGGCGCTATCTATCATCATTTCGTTCAAGCCGTTTTGGGGACAGGCAGCGCTTGAAGCCGGATAGTTAAATACCTATGGAACGTGAAAACTACTACATATTGCTTGAGCTTTCAATCAATCCGCCGGAAACATCACCGGAAGCCATTGAATCCGCCATTACCCGGAAACAGTCCGAATGGAGCCGCCTGCGCAACCACCCGACCAAAGGCCTTCAGGCGCAGAAATACATCAGCATGATCCCCGAAATACGGCGGGTCATGAACGACCCCGCCCTGCGGGAAAAAGAAGCCGCTGCTGCAAAAACAAGCGCTGTCAGGGACAAAGCGGATAAAATTACTGAAATAGACCGCCATATCGACATCCTCATGGGCAAGGGGTTTGTCTCCAAGGAGGAGATTGTCAGGCTCACCCAGCTTCACGGGATGGCGGAAGAAGAAATCCAGGACCGCATACGACTCAAAAAGGATGAAAAGTATGTAAAAATAGGCCGGCAGATGAGCCTGCGAATGGCCAAGGGCTATATTACGGAAGAAGAAATTAACAAGATCGCAAAACGCCATGGCCTTAAACCCGAGGATGTCAAATCAAGGGTTTATATCCCCATGGTGAAAAACGGCAGAGAAAAACCGACCGAAGCACCCCGCCAGATGGAAAAAAAAAAAAAAAAATCAATC
>SKZX01000393.1 GCA_007127175.1 Desulfobacterales bacterium | reverse complement strand
CGGCGACAGCGGAAACACCTCCCCGGGCGAAACCCGCGCCGCCTGATGAAAGGGCCGGCCCGCCGGATATCCAGGAAACCGTCATTATTTCAAAGCGTGGTGCATTTCAGGGGCCGTCAGAAGCTCAGGCCGGCAACGACCTGCAGAAAACCCGCATTCTCCGGCCTGCACCCGAACAGGCGGATGCCCGGAAATTAAGGCCCCCGGCAAATGCAGGCACACTGGAAAAGACGCGGATTATCACCCGCCCGGCCAATGGCTTGCCATCCGCAGGTCCCGGACCGGGAGGGCTTCCGGAAGGACCCGCCTCTCGGGCAGCATGGCAGGGGCCCAAGCCCCCGGTGGAACCGGACGGGGGGGATGATCCAATGCCGGGCGAAAAACCGGCAAAAACGCACGGTGATCCCGCTTCCCTTGAAAAAACAGTGATTATCAGCCGCGGCAAAACCGGAAAAAAGGAATAATTGCGAGTTACTATGGCTGAACCGATCCTTATCGACCAATTGGCGTCCGAAGTTTGGGACCTTTACGCATCCGGCGGTGAAATTGCAGAGGCGGAAATTGAAGCCTTCCTGGAAAACCGGTTCCGCCATCTCCCGGTTGGGGAAAGCATTAAGATGATGGAGCGGCTCGTGAGTGAATTTGAGGGGGCAGCGCCCCCTGAGCCCCTGAGAATGCATATGGATGGCGACCTGATGGCACAGATATCCACTTTACTGCTTGGTAAACAGGTCGTTCGGTCCGATATTTCATCAGAAGAACTGGCCCGCCGGTTGAGCCAGTCCCTGAACACGATTTTTGACGCGCTCAATCACCTGATCGGTGTGATCAACAAGACCCTCGGCGGGGGACGGGACAACGACAAGACCATTCGCCAGGTCATCGGTTCTCAATTGGCGGGGTCGGCATCATCGACACCCCTGGAAGCCCACCTCGGGCAGATCAACAAGGCATTTCTGACCGTGCAGCGATCATTTAAGGAAACGGCATTGAAGCAGGTCCTGCGGATTCTCGATGAGACCGACCCGGAACGCATTGCCAGGGAAGCCGGTGGCAGCTGGAAAATCGTACCTTTTCGGAAGGCGGAATGTTTTGCCGTGTATGCTGAAAAACATGATAGAATCAAACGGTGGATTGATTCGGGACATTTTATGGAGGGCTTTTTGCGTGAATTCGAAAAAAAATGCCAGGAGCTTAATGAGAAATAGGGGCTTGGAAGCGTTGTTCAGCCGTCGTTTTCTAATGATGTGCGTTATATTGTGCTTTCTGTTTTCCTGCGCGTCAACGCCTCCGCCGCCCAATTGGGTGTTTCAGCGGGAAGCCATTGCCCTCCATCTGAAATCGGACCCGCAGCTGAACCTGAAAGACGGCGCGCCCCATACCCTGCTTGTGTGCGTATACCAGCTTCAGAACCCGATCCCGTTCGATCGGCTGGCCTCGGATACCGCCGGTCTTTACAGGCTTCTCGAGTGCGAACTGTTCGATCCTTCCGTTGCGACCTCCAACCGGCTGTTCGTCCATCCGGGCCAGGATCAGCACAGGGCGTTTGACCGGGCCGAGGGGGCCAGGCACATTGCCATCGTCGCTGGGTACTACACCATCGAGAAAGAAAGGATTGTCAAGCTGATCGACATCCCTGTGGCCATAAGAAGAAGCGGTTTTTTATGGCTGAAGAAACGGCAGGAACCGCAGCCGGTTGAAATTGAAATCGTTCTCGGGCAGAAACAAATATCGTCGGTTAAAGGAAATTAAATATGGAACGACCGCTTTTCTGGTACCAGGGCCTTTTTTTGCAACCCCAGCATTTCCAGATCAAGGACCGGTATGACCAGTCGCTCCTGGCGCCCTATAACCGTTTCATGGTCCCTCATTTCTGGGGTGTCGGTGAAATGGAGATCCGGCAGGCCGCACTGGGAAACCATTCCTTTGAACTGGTAGCCGGCAAGTTTCTTTTTCCCGATATGACCTGGGCGGTTCTGCCGGGCAACGCCGTGATCGAGGCGCGGTCATTCGCAGATTCCTGGCTGGAAGGCGGCAAGGGGATCCCGGTATACCTGGGGCTGAGGAAATGGAATGAAACCGGTGAAAATGTGACGGTGATATCCGATTTGAGCCAGATATCCGATGTCAACACCCGCTATGTGACCCTTGCGGATGGCGAAGAAGCCGTTGATTGCCACCAGGACGGACCACCGGCCGAGGTGAAGCGCCTGTTTTACGTTTTGAAACTGATCTGGGAAATGGAAAGGGAGGTTTCCGGCGATTATGAAATGATTCAGATCGGTGTGCTGGAAAAGAGCGGTGATGAAGCGGTTTTGTCAAGCCGGTTCATTCCGCCCTGCATCAGTATTTCCGGGTCTGACATGCTTTTCAGGCGGGTTTTGGAGATCAGGGACCAGGTCGCTGCCAGGGCACGGCAGCTGGAGTCCTATAAACGTGAGCGCGGCATTCATACCTCTGATTTTGGCGCAAGAGACATGGTTTTTTTTCTGGCCCTCCGGTCCCTGAACCGATACGTGCCCTTGCTGAACCATTTGACGGAAACCCGGCGGGTGAACCCCTGGGATGTTTATGGGGTACTGCGGCAGCTGGCCGGAGAGTTGTCCGCTTTTTCGGCACAGGTTTCCGTTGCCGGCGAGATGGATGACGGCAGTGTGCTGCTGCTCCCCTATGACCCTGAAAACCTGTGGCAATGCTTTTCAGGGGTTCAAAAGATGATCGCCCGGCTGCTCGATGAAATTACCGCCGGGCCGGAATACGTGATTCAACTCACCTATGACGAAACCTATTTCAGTGCGGAGCTACCGCCGTCCGTGTTTGAGGGTCGGAATCGGTATTTTCTTGTTTTTGACACGGAAGCCGACCCCAAGCAGATGGTTCAGGATGCTGAGAACATTGCGAAACTGGGTACCCGGGAGCTTCTGCCCATCTTGATTGCCCGGTCTCTTCCCGGTATAAAGCTTCAGCACCTGCCCGTCCCCCCCCAGGAACTGCCGAGGCGGGCCCACTGTGCCTATTTTCAGATTGATCACAACAGCGATCACTGGGCCCAGGTCAACCGGGAAAAAAATCTCGCACTCTACTGGGATTCAGCGCCGGAGGATTTGAAAATTGAAATGATGGTCGTGGAAAGGACTTGAAAATGCGGCTGATTGATTGCTTTGTCCTGTTGATGGCCTACGTTTCCCTCCTGCTTCGGCGGGATCCGGTCGGCCAGGCCGATTATGAAACGGTCAGAAATGATGTCCGCCGCTTGATCGGGCACAGTGAAAACTGCATGTCCAAAGGCGGCATGGACCACGCGGATTATGACATGGCCCGTTTCGCCGTTTTTGCCTGGATTGATGAGGCCGTGATGAACTCGGACTGGGAAGGCAGGCGCATGTGGCAGAAGGCGCTGCTCCAGCGCCAGTATTATGAAACGGTTGAAGCGGGCGAGGTTTTTTTCGATCGGCTGAACCGGATCGGCCTCCACCAGCGGGATATCAGAGAAGTCTATTATGTTTGCCTGGCAATGGGGTTTACCGGTCAGTATCGCAACGAGGGCGACTCGGTGCTCCTGGAAGGATTGAAAAACGAAAACCTGAAAATTCTTACCGGCAGTGCCCTGGGTGTTTCATCCCTGAGTAACCGGGAGATGTTCCCGGAGGCCTATGCGCAGGAAGCCGTCCAAACGCCGCCGGATCTTGCAAAAAAACGGTTTTCCCCTGTCACCGTAATGTTTCTGGCGGCGCCGGTTATCCTTTATGCGGCGCTGTATATTGTATACCGCTTTGTGTTGAGCAATATCGGCCAATCCTTTATTCAAACGGTGTCCTAAATGTATAAGTTTCTTGTCAAAGCATTAAAAATATTGCTGATAGGATCTCTTCTGGTTCTTGGGGTGCTGCTGGTTTTCGGTGTTGTGTTGAGCTTTGGCTGGCCCTTGTGGGTGGGCGGATTCATTCTGATAGGCCTGATCGGCATCGGCATCGGTATTTATCTTCTCAGGAAGATATGGCTCGCCGCAGGGAACAGCGGTTCGTCAACGAGGTGGTCGCCCAGGATGAGGCCTATATCCGTTCCCTGAGCGAGCGGGACAGGCTGGATTACAAGGAGCTTCAGGGACGCTGGAAAGATGCCGTCGAGACACTGCGGAAGTCGCACCTTCGAAAATACGGCAACCCCCTGTATGTGCTGCCCTGGTACATGCTTGTGGGCGAGAGCGGGTCGGGGAAAACAACGGCCGTTCAAAGCGCCCGGCTTTCCTCCCCTTTTGCCGAGATCAGCAGCACTTCCGGTATTTCAGGCACCAAAAACTGTGACTGGTGGTTTTTGGACAACGCCATCCTCATTGACACCGCCGGCCGATACACGGTGACGGTGGATGAAGGCCGCGATACCGATGAATGGCAGAAGTTCCTGACCCTTTTGAAAAAATTCCGCAAAAAGGAATCGCTCAACGGCCTCGTGGTGACGGTTGCCGCCGACAAGCTGATGGCGGACCGGCCTGAACCCGTTGAGGCGGCCGCCAAAAGCGTTCGCCGGCGGATTGATGAGCTGATGTATGTCCTTGGCACAAAATTCCCCATTTACCTCCTGGTCACGAAATGCGACCTGGTCCAGGGAATGACCCATTTTTGCGATCAGCTTGATGAAAGCCGCCTGAACCAGGCAATGGGGGTGCTCAATGATGATTTTTCCATAGCCCATGCCGAGTTCATATATAAGGCTGTTGCCTTGATCACGGAGCGGCTGAAGGATTTGCGCCTTGAGTTGTTTCAGAAACCCGGTGTGAACCGGCAGGCGGCTGGCATCCTGATGTTCCCGGAAGAATTCTCGAAACTCAAGCCCGGCCTCGATGCGTTTATCCGGGGGGCTTTCCAGGAGAGTCCCTACCAGGAAAAACCGATATTGCGGGGCCTTTTTTTCAGCAGCGGGAAACAGGAGGGCGCGCCTTACTCTCAACTGCTCAGGGAACTCGGGCTGGTCGAGGCCAAAGAGGTACTTCCCGGAACCAATAAAGGGTTGTTCCTGCATGATTTTTTCTCAAAAATATTGCCCGGGGACAGGGGCCTTTTTGCACCCACCCAGCGGACCCTGGCATGGGGGCGCCTGACCCGGAACCTTGGCCTGACCGCCTGGGTGGCTGTTTGTATTGCGCTGTGCGGGATGCTCAGTTTTTCCTTTGTCAAAAACCTTTCCGCCATTCGGGAGGTTTCCCGGGAGTATCAGCAGCCGATCATCTTTAAAAATGACATCATTGCCGATGCCGCAACCCTGGACCGATACCTGGATGGGATTATCGGCGTTGAGGATAAAAACAGGCGATTCCTCATCCCCCGCCTGGGCTTGAGAGAAAGCCGGAACGTTGAAATGCGGCTTAAATCCGCTTTCTGCGTTAAATACCAGGAAGGCTTTCTGGCTTCTTTCGACAGCCGGAAAGCCGCAAACATGGCCCGGTTCTCCGCTGCGACCCCAAACGAAACCCTGGGCCGCCACGTTTACCATCTCGTCAGGCGGATTCTTTTGGTTCAGGCAAAAATAGAAGGCAAAGGCCTGGCGGCAATATCCCGGCAGGAGCAGCCAAATTTTACCCCTTTGCTTGCGCAGGCCGGTGATCCCATAGCACTCCCGGATCTTGACGCGAAGCTTTCCCGCATGTATGCCCATTACGTCCTCTGGCAGGCGGACAGGTCCGCTTTGAACGCAGAGCTGAATCATCTTCAGAAATGGCTGAAACACATCCTCACGCTTGACGGGGTTACCCTGAACTGGCTTGCGGACTGGGTGAATGCGGACCCCGGCCTCTCTCCGGTACGGATGTCGGATTACTGGGGAAATGTCCGGTTTGAAGAAGATGTGCCGCAGGCCTTCACCATTGATGGGAAGAACCGCATCGACCTGTTTGTGTCGGAGATAGAAGCGGCGCTGTATGACCCCCTGGCCCTTGCCGGGAAAAAGCTCGATTTTTACAAGTGGTACGATCAGCGGTATTTAACTGCCTGGAACGGTTTCGCAACCGTTTTTGCAAGCGGGCCGGACACGCTCGAAGACAGGGAAAAATGGGCCCGCATCGCGTCCCGGATCGGGTCCGAGCAGGACCCCTATTTCACGCTGCTGGGCGCCATGGCCCGGCATCTCGAACCGTATGGGGATATGGCGGGACGGCCTGCCTGGGTTGATTTTGTTTCTGATTTTCAGATGGCCTGGAAGGAGGCCCAGGTTCTTGGCAAAACAGAGGGCCTTGAGGATTCCCCCCTGGTGAAGAAAGCGACCCGCCAGGTCCAGAAAGTCGTTCAGAAGGCAGAGCGTACTGCCGGCATACGGACCGAAAGATTGCTGGACTCCGGAGCGCTTCTGTTGGCGGGGCAGGCCCTGGTTTTGTACCGGGAGTTGCTGGTTGAAATAACGCCGGTCGCTTCATCCAGGCGGCTTGGGTACCAGATGGCCGCGGATTTTTACAGGCATGAAGAAACCACCGGTTCAGGTGAATCCGCATTCATGCGTGCGTATGACCAGGTGGATGTCCTGAAGGGCATTTTGAGCGATCCCGGCAGGGACCTG
>SKZX01000088.1 GCA_007127175.1 Desulfobacterales bacterium | reverse complement strand
GCCTTGGGCGCGTTTCGCCGGCCGTACTGCTTGACCATGAGCTGCCGGCAATTGCGCACCAGGCGGGAACGGCTCATCTCCCTGGCCCGCCACAACTCCTCGTCGTAAATCTGGTCGATCCGGTTTGCCGTATCCTGGTCCATATGAATATTGCGGTACCACTCCGGGCCGAGATACCGTTCGAACAGGAGGTAATTTTCAATGGAAATCCAGGAGGAGATGTGGATGCCGTTTGTCACATGGGAAATGGGGACCTCCTCGACCGGCCGCGTCGGCCAGGCATGGGCCCACATGCCGCGCGCCACCTCGCCGTGGAGCAAGCTGACCCCGTTGCAATACTGCGCAAACATGAGCCCCAGAAGGGCCATGGAAAACTTGCCGTGCGGGTCGTATCGTTTCTCCTTCTGCCCCATGGCGACAATCGACTCGATATCCGTTCCCAGGCGCGCCGCAAACTGCTGAAGGTACGGTTTGACCTGTTCCACCGTAAACTCGTCATGACCGGCGGCCACGGGCGTATGGGTTGTAAACACCGTGGTCCGGGGAAGTATTTCCAGGGCGGTGCCGAGATCGACATGGGCGCTTTCCATGATCTGTGCCAGCCGTTCAATACAGGCAAACGTGCAGTGCCCCTCGTTCAGGTGGATCACCGCGGGCGTGAGGTTCATGGCTTCCAGAACGCGCATGCCGCCGACACCCAGAAGGATTTCCTGGGCCAGCCGGGTTTCGGATTCCCCGGGATACAGCCTGGCGGTGAGTTCCCGTTTTTCAGGGGAGTTTTCCGGGATATTGGTGTCGATCAGGTACAGGGGAACGCGCCCCACCATGATGACCCAGACCTGGGCACGAATCTCCCCGTGCGGGCCGGCAACCGAAATGCGCATTTCCTTTCCGGAAGCGTCTTTTGCCCGCATGACCGGGAGATGGTAGATGTCGGTTTCCGGGTACTCCTCCTGCTGCCAGCCTTCATGGTCCAGGTATTGATGGAAATACCCCTTCCGGTAAAGCAGCCCCAGGGCCACCATGGGGATGCCCACGTCGGATGACGCCTTCAAATGATCCCCGGACAGCACGCCCAGGCCGCCCGAAACAAGGGGCAGGCTTTCATGAACGCCGAACTCCATCGAAAAATAGGCCACCGCGCCTTTTTCCCGGTAGAACGTCTCGGAATAATCAATGGGTGTCTGTATCTCATCTTCAAACTGCCGCTGAACGCGGTCGATGTGCGCGAGAAACCCATCATCCTGCGCAAGCGCCTCCATACGGTCCTGGGAAATCAGGGTCGAGAAAACAATGGGGTTGCGCCCGGACTTTTCCCACATCCGGGGATCGACCCGCCTGAAAAGCTCGATGGCATCGAGGCGCCAGCACCACCACAGGTTTCGGGTGAGCTTTTCCAGAAACGCGGACCGCTCAGGGACTTTCGGGAACACCTGGTATGTTTTGAATTTGCTCATATTTTCACTCTCGCCGTGATATTATTGATGACCTGCAGCCCAAAAACGAAACGACTGTTGGAATGCTGTTCCATACTGTTTATTCTAAACCATTTTGAAGGGCTTCGCCAACCCGATTTGCCGAAAAGCCATAAAAGGGCTGCCTGCTTGAGACGGAATCAAAATCAATTGGCGCCGGCCGCTCGCTGCAGCACGGAAAACACCCGGTAGAATTCGCTTGCACTCCAGGCCTGGGCATCACAACCCCGATGCACATGCGGGTAATCCCCGTCAAGGATCTCCGGCACGTGCCCCATGCACCCTTCCCGGACCAGGCCGGCAGCGCTGGAAAGCCACGCCAGGGCGGCATTTTTCCCTCGAACACCGTAAACCATGGCCCAGGCCTCGCAAAAAGAGGGAAATACCCAGGCCCATGCCGTACCGTTATGGTATGCCGGTTTCCGGGAATAGTCCTCATCCCCCTCGTATCGCCCCCTGTAGGGGCGGTAGGGGTCACCAAGCAGGTGCCCGCCGTGATGAATTTCCAATGGGTATTCCACGGGCCGGTCCGCGAGGCTGCGTATCGCACCGGGCACCAGCAGTTCGCTGCATGCGGCGAGTATCTTTTCACACATAACCGGGTCGGAAACAAGCCCCATGGTAAGCGCAAACAACTGGTTCGGACGCAGGGCGTCATCGGCTGTGGCGTCGGCCGGCGCCGATGCAGATGCACAGTGTCGGCAGTCTGACAACCAGCCCAGCCGTTTCTGATAAAACAATTTTTCAACGGCGTCTGCCAGCCGGCCGGCCATTTTTGAAAAATCGGCCTTGTTCTGGGCCGCCGACCCGCCGGGCGCTTCAAGGCTTCCCAGAAACACAAGCGATGCATACCAGAGGGCCTGGATTTCAATGGGGTATCCCTGCCGGGGAGTGGCGGCCGGGTAGTTCGTATCCATCCACGTGAAATGGGAGGGCGAAAAAACAAGGCCGGTTTCCCCATCCACCCGTATGCCGTTGGGGGTGCCCCGGATATACCCGTCGGCTATGGAAAACAGGATGTCCCGCAATGTCCGGCTGCCGCAGGGGGAATCCAGCACGTCGGTCGACCCGGTTTTTTCTGCGAGGTCCCGGCATGCGACGATGAACCAGAGGGGTGCATCCGAGGTGTCCCGGTTTCGGGCGTCGGTGCCGCAAATCATATTGGGAAGCGTGCCGTCCTGTTCAAACTGCCCGAAAAGCTTTATGATTTCAAGTGCGGTATCCGTCTTCCCCGCTGCAATGAGCCCCCGGCAGAAAATGAGCGAGTCCCTCCCCCAATCCAAAAACCACGGGTATCCGGCGATGACCGACTTCAATTGCTGCCGCTCCACGATGAACGGGTCCATCGCCCGGAGCAGGGCTTCCGGCAGGCTGCAGGAAACGGCTCCGGGCGGCCCAAAGGCCTTTTCCGGACTGAACGCCGGCAAAACGGTTTTCTCCTCGTCGCGCCGCAGCGCTTTCACATCCAGGGTCAGCGTTTGCCCACCCTTGATTTCCCCCTGGAAATAACCGGGGCTGAAAAGGTCCGAGTATGGCTCCATGCCCCTTTCCGCCTCCAACGGCCTGTGAACCATGTATGTCCATTCCGGCTCGGGTACAAAGCGACTTCCGGGCATATCAATCGTGAGCCGCCTGTCCGGGCCCGGGGAAAAAACAAACCCCTCCTGTTCCGGGGAAACGGCCTTCGGGAATGACAACTCCGGCCCGGTAAACGCCTTGGTGTTCTCGTGAAAGCTCCTGTCCTCGATGTCCGGCCGCAGTATCAGCTTTACGGCGAGGCCATCGCCCAGCTGATCCCCGTTTTCCTGCGGGTGCCGGTAAAAATGAATCCGGATGCGGTTTTCTCCGGGCACCGTTTCAATGGCCACGCTTATACGCACATGAAGGCCCAGGCCGGTGGGCACCCGGTAATGCCATTTCATGAGACCGGCATGCCCGGGTTCCGCCCCCCAGGACACTTCCCGGATGCAGTCGGTCCGAATGGACTGAGAATAACCCTGGTATACCACCCATCCCCGGCAGCGTGCAAACATGATCCAGCGGTTCTCCGGGACTTCGGGATTCATGTTGGCGGCAAGCAATGCATCGTACTTGGACTCAAGATGCCCCCACCACGAAGACGCCCGGCATACGCCGCCGATCCCGTTGGCCGCCAGGAGCGTGAACGGGGCGGCCATGACCTCATCCCGCCCGGCAGCCCCTGGGATCATTTCCGCCCCCGGGTCCGCAAGATGCAGAAGGGGTGCATGAACATGGGTATATCCGTGCTTCCGGTCCTGCCCGCCATCGTAGAGGGTCAACCTCAAAGTGACATTCCGGTGGCGCTTGACTGCCCGAAAGGGTGAAAAAAGTGCGAAACAGCCGCCATTTTCATAATCTATACCCTTTTCGATGGCCGTCACCCGGCCTTCTTCTTCGAGGCGCGCCTCAAAGTAGAACGGGGCCGACACCATCAGAAAATGCCCGGGCGGAACCATGACCTGGCGCTTCAAATCCGAAGGATACCGCCAGATGATCACGCCGGGGACCGTGCCTTCCTTGTCATGGCTGCGGCAGTAAGCCACGGGATCCGCTTTCAACCGGGCGACTTCGGCTTCCGGGTCGAAACCGGCCAGGTGGGTCGTGCCGTAAAAATGCCGGTATATGTCCAGAACCTTGCTTTTGAGCCGCTGCATCCCGATCCGACGGGGCACCTGCAAGCGCGCGTTTTCCGCAGAAGCGATCCATTCCATGTCTGATTCCGCCGCCGACAGGCAGAGCACCTCGCCGGGCGCCAGTTCCGCAAAGCAAGAGCCACGGCGCTGTTCCAGGGGGAACCGGCGCATGGAGATGAGGTCAAAAAGCATATCCCGGCCATCGCCCGGAAACTGATGATCCCAGGAGGCTTTGGTGTGATTGCCGCAGTCCAGGTTGACAAGGACCAGCAGCGGGTGGCTGTCATCAACCGGGGTGCGCAGCAACGCCAGAAAGGGGCCGTCCCCGGATTCGATAAACCGCAGGGCCACGGCGTCGAAAAAGGCGGGGTGGGTTTTCAGGATGGTATTGAGTCTGCGGATATGGTCCACCTGGTTGACCCGGGCGCCCCAGTTCAAGGGATTGGCATCGTGTACATCGATTTTTTCGGTGGCAAACCATTCCACCCCGTTTGCAAATGCGAACCCGCCGTTATTGGACAGCAGGGCGCACAGGGCGGTCCGCATTTTCGCATATGTCGTGGAAACAGCGGCCAGCCGGGGATTGTCATGGGTTTCGGCAAAATTGACCATGACGCCGTCGCAATCCGATATGTCGTTTGCCTCGGCCATGTAGTGATGGATCTGGCCCCTGTCGTAGTTTTGAAAAAGCTCGGAATAGGCCCAGTTGAGATTGCCCGTGTTCAAAAGGTCCCTTGTGACAGAGATCCTGCCGCCGAGCCCTTCCAGGAAAAAGATCGTATCCGGGTATTCTTCCCGCACCCGTGCGATAATATACTGCCATGCCGGCTTCGGTATCATGTACCCGGCATCGCACCGGAACCCGTCGACCCCCCTGCGGCACCACGTCAGAAACACCATGGCCATGAAACGCCACAACTCCCGCCGTGAATAATCCAGCTTCGTCAGGTCTTCCCACAGGACACCCCAGGCGCCCGGCATTTCAATTTTCCCCTCCTCGTCCCGTTTGAGCCACCGGGGATACATCTCGTGGAGCCTTGCCCCCCATCCCGTGTGGTTGATGGCGATGTCGAGGATCACCCGGGCGTGACGGCTGTGGATGGCGTCCACGAGTTCGATGAACTGATCCATGGGTGTCGCCTTCAGGTCGAACTCCGCCAGGGCCGTATCGACCAGCCGGAAGCTCTGTGACGCGTATGGGCTGCCGAAACGCCCCATGCGGCCATAGGTCGTGGGCGTGGGGTTGATGGGGAGCAGCTGGATATAGCGGCAGCCCAGCTCATCGATAATAAAGTCGAGCGCCTTCTTGAAGCTGCGGAAGGTGCCCGACGGCGGGATCAGGGTGTACCCCTCGGCATCGAATTTTTCGTAATCGATATCCGCCGGCGGTTTTTGCCGCTGCTTTATGTTGGGGCCGAACTGCCGGATAAACGCGTTATAGACCGTGTTGGCGCAGACCGATTCAGCGGGCTCCACGTTGATGTGCGTGTTCTCGCCAGGCGGCCAGACCGGATCGCCGTTGTTTGATAGAAAATAACACTTGGCCTCGAAATGGCCGACCTCGCAAAGCGGCAGGGTCAGCTCGAACCCCTTTTTCGATGCCGCCATGGGGATATCAAACCAGTCGTGGTGCATGGGGGAGGCGTTTTCATCCACTTCCGCGATGATCTCCCTGCGGGTCACATGGGCCTGGCCGATGTTGGTCCGCACCCAGCCGGTGCCGCTTTCCGGTTTTTCGACCACCAGCCGGAACCGTGCCACATCCCCTCGGAACAGGCGCATCCGCTTTCCCGGCTCAGGATACTGTTTGACGCTTTCAGAAACAGGCATCTTTTTTGCCCCGCTTTTTAAAATCTTTTTATAAGGTCAATTTCATATGGGCTTGGGAATATTACCCTCAGCAACTGTGAGGCCTTGGGATCGCTCTAAGGCTTGTTCCGCAACATCCTGTAAACTCGCCCCTGGCCGGGGCTCAAACAATACAGGATGTTTGCCTCACTGCGCCAAGAGCGATCACCAAGCCCCCCCAATGTTGCTCTCGGGCAATACCCCCAAGCCCATATGAAATTGGTCATTTTATACATCGCATGCGGAACCGTTATATAATCAGCATGCTTAAAGCCTTCGTCATGCGAATCCCAAAGATATCAGCCTTTCAAGGACGGATGGACGCGTATAGGTCCAATATCTGGGTTAAACGCGATTTCTCAGCATGTCACACATGGTTAAACACTCTGCATTCTAAGGAGTCGCGCAAGTCCTGATCTTGAGCGGTATAATTTCCATTATAGCATTTTTGAAACAGATGAGAAAGTAATGTGAAGTTATATAAAATTGCACAAATTCTTCGGGGCGGGGGTTGGGGTGCTGCCCGCAGGCAACATCGGGAGGGTTTGGTGATCGCTCTTGGCGCAGTGGAGCAAATCACCCTGAATTGTTT
>SKZX01000035.1 GCA_007127175.1 Desulfobacterales bacterium | reverse complement strand
TGTCGCCCATGACCAGAAATGAAAAGGTCCTCGGGTGGCTTCTGGGCATAACCTTTTTATTGTGGTTTTTCACCGACCTGACTAAAATCCACGTTTCGGCAATCGGCGGCATGTTCGTGGTGCTCTGCATCCTCTTCAACGTGGTCAGCTGGAAAAAATGCCTCGATGAATACCCATGGAACCCGATCATGGTGTTTGGCGCCGGCTTTTCCCTTGGCATCGCCATGCTGGATACGGGTGCCGGCGCATGGATCGCGTCAAAAATATTCCCCATCTTCGTGGGTGCCCCATGGCCGGTTGTCGCAGGCGGGGCCTCGTGGCTGAGCGCCATTATCACCAGCTTCATGGCAAACGCCGCGGCGACCTCTCTTCTGGTGCCGGTCATGGTGCCCATGGCGGACATGGCAGGAACCCCTGTCACGCCGATTGCCATGTCCGTTCCCCTGGCGACGACATTCGTGCTGTTCGTGATCGGCTGCCCACCCACCCTCATTGCTTATGGGTTCGGTTATTTTACCCAATGGGAGGCATTCAAGGTATTCTTTTTCAGAGCGATTCTGGGCATCACCATCCTGTCGATTGCAATGGCCCTGTGGTATCCGTTGTCCGGAATGCCGGGAAACATCGACAACATGACGACTCCGGCCAGGCTGACACCGACGGGTTATGAGCTGATCATACAAAAATAAACTCACCTGTTCAATTAATGGATGTTGCAGGCAAAAAGACCGTCACCGGTGTTTTTGCCTGCAATGATTTGAGACCTGTCCTCAAGCAAGGAAGGCTTTTGACACACAAACAGGCATTGTTTGTGTGTCAAAAGCCATATCGATCCATCTCCTTGGAATCTTGCTGCATCGTCAAAGTGTCATGCACTGAATGACAAGACTGTCTCCTGAAAGGTGACACACGCCCCGCCATTCAAAACAGCCGGACTATAACCCTATATACCGCTTCATATAAAGTTTGCGGATATCGGATTCCAACGCTGTCCCTGCGCTGTCTTCTTGCAGGAGACAATCGGCGCACCCTTGAGGCTGTGGTAGCGCTCCATTAGACCGTATCACCCCCCTAGCCAGCCGCTATCCCAGCAATTACCGGCCATGTAAAAGTGTGGCACACCCTTTGAATAAAACAGGTTATGCGCGTTTTTTGCGGGCTTGCGGCCATGCTCAAAACAAACCAACGATAAGCCGGGATGAATAAAGATGAAATTATTGATCGTCGACGATGAAGAACGGTTTTTGCATTCAACGCAAAAACTGTTGAACCGGAAAGGCTACGATGTGGAAACCGCGCCCAGCGGGGAAAAATGCCTTGAAATACTGGGGGAGAAGGCAATCGATGTCGTGATCCTGGATGTCAAAATGCCGGGCATCGGCGGCATGGAAACCCTCAGGCGGATAAAGCGCGAGCAGCCCATGACCGAGGTCATCATGCTCACCGGCCACGGAACGGCAGAATACGCTGTTGATGCGTTGTTACGGGGGGCCGCCGATTTTCTCGTCAAACCGGTAAGCATACCTGAGTTGATTGAAAAAGTGGAAGCGGCGATGGCCCGGCGGATGGTGCTGGAAGAAAAAATCCGCGCTGCAAAGGCCCTCAAAGCGGCTGAAGCAGGACTTTCGACCCAATCTTCCGACCCGGCTGGCCCGGAAGAAACCATTACCAACACAGCAAACAGCGGGAAGAAACAATGAAACCGGAAAGCGCCGACAACATCATGCGCAGGACCATTCTTTCAAGCATGATCCTGATCCCTATCATACCTTTTATATTGGTCATCTTCATTGGCTATTTCTATTCGAAAATCGCCATTGAAAACCGGACCGTCGAATCCATGCAGCGGATCGTGGAAGACCACCGGCAAATGATTGACACCTTCCTTCGCGAGCGGCGCACCAACCTGGAATTCATCATTAACACGCACGCTTTTGAGGATCTGAACACATCCCGCAGCATCGAATTCGTCTACCACAACCTCCGGACCATTTCCAACGCGTTCGTGGATCTTGGCGTCTTCGATGAAGACGGCCTTCATGTGGCCTATCACGGGCCATACCAGCTCGAAGGCAAGGTTTACAAAAAAGAGCCGTGGTTCAAGGAAGTCATGGAAACCGGGGTTCACATCAGCGATGTTTTTCTGGGGTTCAGGGACTACCCCCATTTCATCATCGCCGTCAAAAAAACAGAAAACAGCCGAACCTGGGTTCTCCGGGCGACCATCGATACCCATATCTTCAACACCATGGTGGGGCGCATCCGGATCGGCGATACCGGTGAGGCCTACATCATCAACAGGGACGGCGTCTTCCAGACACAGCCCCGGACCGGCGGAAACCTATTGGAAACGGACCCTTCCCGCTTGAAATACCTCAAACACCACGACGGCATTGCAACCTACACCAGCCTTCGCGATTATGGATGGTTCGGAGGGCTTTCAACGCCTGTCCATGATGACTACCTGGTTGCCACGGTATGGCTCAAGGAGAAGCCGTGGCTTCTGGTGGCGCGCCAGGAAAAACGGGACGCTTTCAGCGGCCTGCGCGCAGTCATGTACATGATCATTTCCATTGCCGCCATCGGCTCCGCGACCATCGTCCTGGTCGCGTTTAACCAGACCGGGCGGCTGCTGCAGCGCATCAAGGATGTATCCGGGGAAAAAGCACACCTGGAGAACCAATTGATCCACGCCACACGGCTTGCAGAGCTGGGGCAAATGGCAGCAGGTTTTGCACACGAAATAAACAACCCCCTCCAGATTATCAGAAGCGAACAGGCCCTGATGGATTTCATCCTGACGGAAATGAAAGAAAAAAAAGAGATCACCAATGACCAGTCCATTGAGGAATTGGAAGATTCCATGCACCAGATGATCGTCCAGATCGAAAGGTGTTCCGGCATCACCCAGGCGATCTTGAAGTTCGGCCGCCACACGGAGCCCCAGATCGAGGATATCGAACTGAAAGACTTTATACCGGAAATCGCCGGCACCATATCCAACAAGGCGTCGGTACACGGCATATCCGTAAAGCAGCTGATCGATGAAGAAACGCCGATGGTCCGGGGAGACAAAGGGCAGTTGCAGCAGGTGCTGATCAACCTGTTCAACAATGCCATCGACACCATCGTGGACCGGCACGGATCACACGGCGGCAAACTGAGCATTTCAGCAAAAGCGGCCGGCGACAAATGGGTTGATATCGCCGTTCAGGACAACGGCACGGGCATCAGCCCTGAAAGTATGGAAAAAATCTTTTCCCCGTTTTTTACAACCAAACCGCCCGGAAAAGGCACGGGGCTCGGGCTTTCAGTCTGCTTCGGCATCGTGGAGGGCCTTGGTGGAAAAATGGACGTGTCCAGCCAGGTGGGACGGGGGACCACGTTTACCGTCCGGCTGCCGGCGGCGACAGCATAAATGATTCATAATTGCTCTCGCGCCTTGATCTTGAGCTTTTACAAAGCTTTCTGAAAAGGATTTCATGGCTTCATCATCATTAAAAACCGCAAAAACACACGCCGTGCGAAACTTTTAAAAACAAAGGGGGATAAAAATGGCTGAAAAAATCAAAAGGCTGCTGAACGTAAAAGACGGGGTAACCCGCATTCCTGCGGAAAAAGAACGGATGTTCTACTTCTATGCTGCGGTCGTATTCATCCTGGTTTATCTGGCAAGCCGCTTTCTTTAACCGTTGCTGCGCCTGTTCTGAAAAGACCCCCCCCTGAAAGGGGTTAACCCTACGAAATTCAATAAATTATGAAGAATCGGAAAAATATGGACAATTTTTGACGAGGAGAAAGAAAAAAGGAGAAAAAAAACAATGACTTATGCCGAAAAAGCCAAAGAAAAGCCTTCCGGTTATGACAAGTACATCAACTGGAAGATGTTTGCGTTCCCATTGGGCCTGTTGATCCTGATCCTCCTGATGCCCGTTCCCAAAAGCATGATGGATGTGGGGGTGGAGTATTCCATGGGGCCCAAATACATCCAGGAGCATTTTTCAAAGGAATTGTTCGGGAAGCCCACAACTGAACTGGAACAATGGGAAATCCAGATGGTCCGGATGATGAACGCCAGCGTGCAGATGTCCTCCTTCAGCTACAGGGCGTTTCTGGCCCGCGGCGAGCGCTGGGTCGAAAACCAGGGCATCCCCACCCACCCCGATCATCTTGAAAAAGTCAGAAATTACGCAAAACAGATCCCCGCGGAGGAGTTCATCGCCCTGCTCCAGGCCGGCCACGAGCTTCAAACCCGGAAGCTGACCTATGCCGACCTGACCCCTGAGGAACAAAAGAAAGCGGACAGGGCGGCCTTCCATGTGAAGGTCGGGGTCGGTATCGTCGTGTTTGTGGTGCTCTGTTTTGTCACCGAGGCCATGCCCCTGCCCATGGTCGCCTTCTGCATCGGCATCATCTCCATACTGACCGGGGTCGTCACCCGGCAGAACGTGTCCATGCTGTACTGGTCCGATGCCACGTGGTTCATCATGGGAAGCCTTATGTTTGCCACGGCCTTTGTTAAAACCGGGGTGGACCGGCAGATCGCCATGGCCATGTTCGGACGGGTCAAAAACGCGGATATGCGCTGGATCTCCCTGATCATCATCCTGATCATCTCACCGCTCACCATGTTCATGTCGGACCATGCCCTTGCGGCCATGTTTCTGCCCATTGGCATCCTTTTGTATACCACGACGGTGAGCGCCACCGGAAAGGATGACCCCGAGCTGGCCAAGATGATGATGATCACCATCGCCATGGCAGCCAACCTCGGCGGGTCCCTGGCGCCTTCCGGCGCGGCGCGCAACATCATCATGATGCAGTACACCGAGGAAATGTTCAATATTCAGATCGAGTTCTTCCAGTGGGTTCTCTACTGCGCCCCGTTTCTGCTGTTTTTAATGCCCATCACATGGATCGTCATCAACTGGCGGTTCAAACCCGAAGTCAGGGACATGGGAATGGCCCTTTCCGTGGTCAAGGCGGAAGTCGCCAAAGCCGGCGGCGGGTGGACCCGGCCCCAGATCATTGCCTGCGCCATCTTTGTCGTCACATTCATCGGGTGGGTCACGGAGAGCAATATCATTCAGGATCTCATCGGCGTCCGTCTGGGCATCGGCACCGTGGCCGTCATGGGGGGGGTCGCCTATATTCTGGCAGGACTGGTCAACTGGCGCGACTACCACCAGAAAGTCGACTGGGGCGTGGTCTGGCTGTATGCCGGGGCCATCATTTTCGGCCGGGTGTTGGTCGACACGGGCGGCGCCTACTGGATTGCCCTGTCGCTCATGAAGCTGACAGCACCCCTGGGGATGAGCGAAGGCCTCGGGCTTTTACTGTCAGGCCAGGTCGTCGTCGGGTTCATGACCCAACTCATGGCCGACGGTCCCGCATGCGCCGCTGTCGGCCCGGTCAACCTCGCCATGGCGGGCATCGCCCACCCGGGCACTGCAATGATTCCTTTCATGGCCATGGGCACATCGATTGCATCGTCTTTTGCATACATCCTTGTTATCGGAACACCGCCCAATGCCATCGTGTATGCCAGCGGCTACCTCCACGCCAAAGACTATCTCCGCGTGGGTGTCATCCTGTGGTTTACCAACATGGCCGGCTTGCTGCTCATGGCGGCAACCTACTGGAGATGGATGGGTTGGCCCGATCTGCCGAGTGTATTCTAAATTCAGAAGGAGGAAACCATGCCCGCCATTGATACAGCAGCATATCGTTCAGCAGGAGCGGCTTTTTACAGGGATATGATGAATATCCTGCTTCAGCCCAAAGATTTTTTTCAAACCCTGCCGGAACGTAAATCCGCGGGGGACGCGGTCCGGTTTCTGTGCATCTGCGCAGGCATATACAGCATAGCCGCCACGGTTTTCGCTCATGAAAACCACCTGCTCTACTTTTTCATGTTTCTGCTCAACGCCCTGTTCATCCCTGTGGTCACGGCGACAGGACTGTACATGGTGCTTTACGCCAGCGGAACGAAAACAATGGATTATGCCAGGACTTTTCAGATAGTGGCATATGCCGGTGTAACGCTGCTGTTTGCATGGATCCCGGGAATGGCGCCCTTTGCTGAAATTTTCAAATATTACCTGATCGGTGCGGGCCTTGTAAAAACCGGCAGGATCAGTATAGCCAGGACGATTGGTACGCTTCTGGCGACCATAGCCCTGCTTTTTCTGGCGCTTTACATGACAAAGGCATTGACCGGGTTGGCCTGATGACGGATTGCGGCAGCAACCCCTGGCAAACAAAGCAATGCAATCTTTTCATTCCCCACCTGGCAGTCAGGTGGAAAGGGAGGAAATAAAATGAGTGAAAAAATCAAAGTGTTGATGGTTGACGACGAGGACCGGTTCCGGGAAACAACAGAAAAAATCCTGAGGAAAAAAGGCTTTGACACCGTCATGGCCGCCAATGGCGAAGAAGCCTTGAAAAAAATGGGTGAGCACCCGGATGTGGTGGTGCTGGATGTGAAAATGCCGGGGATGGACGGTCACCAGGTGCTTCGGGAAATCAAGGCCATGAAACCGGACATGCCGGTCATCATGCTGACCGGCCACGGCCGGAAGCCTTCCGCCACAGTCGCCCTGGAGGAAGGCGCTTTTGATTACCTCGCCAAACCCTGCGATGTCGATATCCTTGCCGCCAAAATCGACG